>JACIXM010000303.1 GCA_014360395.1 Actinotalea sp. | reverse complement strand
ACGAGACGACGTGCGTCGTGCGCGCCATCACCCGCTGGGCCGAGTTCTACGCGCACGAGTCCTGCGGCAAGTGCACGCCCTGCCGCGAGGGCACCTACTGGCTCAAGCAGGTGCTGGCCCGGATCGAGCACGGCCAGGGCACGCGCGAGGACCTCGACACGCTCCTCGACGTCTGCGACAACATCCTGGGCCGGTCGTTCTGCGCGCTCGGCGACGGCGCGACGTCCACGATCACCTCGGGCATCGCGCTGTTCCGCGAGGAGTTCGAGGCGCACATCGACGGCGGCGGCTGCCCCTTCGACCCGGCGGCGTCCGCGCTGTTCGAGTACACCCCCCGGTCACGCCGCTCGCCGGCGCTGTCCGGAGCGACCGCAGGAACGGCAGGAGCATGACGACGACGACGCCCCAGCCCTCGGGCTCCGAGGTCGCCAAGGCCGACCTGGTCACCTTCACCATCGACGACGTCGAGGTGGCGGTCCCCAAGGGGACCCTGGTGATCCGGGCCGCCGAGCAGATCGGGATCCAGATCCCGCGGTTCTGCGACCACCCCCTCCTGGCGCCCGTGGGCGCCTGCCGGCAGTGCCTCGTCGAGGTCGCCACGCCGGACCGCGAGGGAAACGTGCGGCCCATGCCCAAGCCGCAGGCCTCCTGCACGCTGGAGGCGACCCCGGGCATGGTCGTGCGCACGCAGCGCACGTCCGCGGTGGCGGACAAGGCGCAGCACGGCGTGATGGAGCTGCTGCTCATCAACCACCCGCTGGACTGCCCGACCTGCGACAAGGGTGGCGAGTGCCCCCTGCAGAACCAGGCGATGAGCAACGGGCGCGCGACGAGCCGGTTCCACGACGTCAAGCGGACCTTCCCCAAGCCGATCGCGATCTCGACGGAGATCCTGCTCGACCGCGAGCGCTGCGTGCTGTGCCAGCGCTGCACCCGGTTCTCCGAGGAGATCGCGGGCGACCCGTTCATCGACCTGCAGATGCGCGGCGTGCGGCAGCAGATCGGCGTCTTCGACCCGGGTGTGCTCGGCTTCGGCGACGCGCAGGCGCCCGAGGTCTACCGGGGCGTCCAGCCCGACGGGACCCCGGTCAGCGCCGTGACGGGCGTGCCCGCGCAGGACCCGGCGGGCCCGGCGGGCCAGGCGACGGTGGACACCTCCGGCCGGCCCTTCTCGTCGTACTTCTCGGGCAACACGATCCAGATCTGCCCGGTCGGCGCGCTGACCAACGCGGCGTACCGCTTCCGGTCGCGTCCCTTCGACCTCGTCTCCACGCCGGGCGTCGCCGAGCACGACAGCAACGGTGCGGCCATCCGCGTCGACCACCGGCGCGGCGTCGTGCTGCGCCGCCTCGCCGGGGACGACCCGGCGGTCAACGAGGAGTGGATCTCCGACAAGGACCGGTTCGCCTTCCCCTGGCAGGGGATGCCGGACCGCCTCACCGTGCCCCTGGTGCGCGACCGCGCCGAGGACGGCACGCGCGGCGAGCTGCGCCCGGCCAGCTGGAACGAGGCGCTCGAGGCCGCGGCCGAGGGCCTCGCCGCGGCCCGGTCGGCCGGCGGCGTCGGCGTCCTGCCCGGCGGACGTCTGACGATGGAGGACGCGTACGCCTACGCGAAGTTCGCCCGCGTCGTCCTGGGGACGAACGACGTCGACCACCGCGCGCGGCCGCACTCGGCGGAGGAGGAGGCGTTCCTCGCCCACCACGTCGCCGGCACGCCGATGTCCGTGACGTTCGCGGACCTGGAGAAGGCCCCGACCGTCCTCCTCGTGGCCTTCGAGCCCGAGGACGAGGGCGGCATCGTCTTCCTCCGGCTGCGCAAGGGCGTGACGGCCCACAAGAACCGCGTGTTCTCGGTCGCGCCGTACGCCAGCCGTGGCGTCGAGCGCCTGCGCGGGACCCTCGTCCCCGCGGCGCCCGGCACCGAGGCCGAGGTCCTCGACGCGCTCGAGGCCGGGGCGCCGGACGTCCTGGGCGAGGCCGCCGGGGCGCTCGGCCCCGACGCCGTCATCCTCGTCGGCGAGCGGCTCGCCGGTGTCCGCGGCGGGCTCAGCGCGGCCCTGCGGCTCGCGCGCCGCACGGGTGCGCGCCTGGCGTGGATCCCGCGCCGGGCGGGCGAGCGTGCCGCGGTCGAGATGGGCACGCTGCCGGGTCTGCTGCCCGGCGGGCGCCTGGTCGAGGACGGCCGGGCGCGCGTGGACGCCGCAGCGGTCTGGGGCGTCGACGGCCTGCCGACGCAGCCGGGTCGGGACCTCACGGGGATCCTCGAGGCCGCGGCCGACGGGACCCTGGGCGGCCTCGTCGTCGGCGGCGTGGACCCGGCGGACCTGCCGGACCCCGGGCTGGCCCGCCGCGCGCTGGAGTCCGCCGGCTTCGTCGTGTCGCTCGAGGTGCGGTCCTCCGCGGTGACCGAGCTCGCCGACGTCGTGCTCCCGGTCGCCCCGCCGGTGGAGAAGGCCGGCACCTTCCTCAACTGGGAGGGCCGGCCCCGGCCGTTCCCCCAGGCCCTGACGTCGACCGCCATGGCCGACCACCGCGTGCTCGACGCCGTCGCGGACGCCATGGGCGTCCTGCTCGGCGTGCGCTCGGTGAGCCAGGTGCACGGAGAGATCGACCAGCTGGGCGGCTGGGACGGCGAGCGCGGGGCGGCCCCCGAGGTCGCCTACGCCGAGCCCCCGCGCCTCGGCGAGGGCGAGGCCGTCCTCGCGACCTGGCACCTGCTGCTGGACGCGGGCCGCTGCCAGGACGGCGAGCGGTTCCTCGCCGGCACCGCCCAGCGCCCGGTGCTGCGGCTGTCCGCCGGCCACGCCGCCGAGC
>JACIXM010000302.1 GCA_014360395.1 Actinotalea sp. | reverse complement strand
CGGCCCGGCAGCGCGGGGCCCTCAGTCGGCATCCCCCGAGCCGACGAGGACGACATCGGGTGTGGGGTCCCAGCGGTACCCCACACCCCGGACGGTGACGATCCGCAGGGAGACCCCCAGCTTCTCCCGCAGCCGTCGCACGTGGACGTCGATGGTCCGGGTCGTGCGTGCCGTCACGTTCTTGTGCCAGACCTCCTGCAGCAGCTCCTCGCGCGGCACCGCCCGGTGGGGGTGGCGCAGGAGGTGCTCGAGCAGGCCCAGCTCCTTGTACGTCAGGGGGACGACGACGCCGCCGCGGGTCACCTCGCGGGCGTCGACGTCGAGCACGAGACGCCGGTCCGGGCCGTCGGCGTCCGTCGCCGCGACGGCGGCCTCCTCGGCGGGCGCCGTGCGCGGTGACGGCACGCGCCACGCGGCGACGGCCCGCGCCGTCGCCTGGCTGCCCGGCGCGGCCGGGGAGGCCTCGGCGCCGGCGTCGGCGAGCTCCTGCGCGACGCGCGCCGCGGCCGTGCTGAGCCGGCCGGTCGCGGTCACGGCCAGGAGCGACCGGGTCCGCACGTGCGGACCCGCGTCGGCCAGCACCGCCAGGACGCGGCGGGCGACGTCGGCGAGCATCGCTGTCCCCGCTGATCCCGCTGCCGGGTCCACGGTGAGGTGCAGGGCGAAGGCGGGCTGTCCGGACGTCGTCCCGGGCGAGCTGGGACCCGTCCCGGGCGCGGCCGACCCGGCGCCGGCGGGAACACCCGCCGCGCTGGTCATAGCCACTGGGACTGCGGTCATGCGATCAGTGTGACTCCGCTGACCCGGTTCACCAAGTGCCGTTGACCCTTCGTCTCAGATGCTGGACGGGCGGCGATCGCGGGTGAGGAGTGCGCCGCACCGCGCCGGCCCCGACGTCGGCACGGCGCCGGGCTGACCTGGTCGGCGCGCCGACCAGGTCAGCGGCGGCCGAGCTCGCGCAGCGCGGCGGGGTCCTCGGCGCGGGCGTCGGCGACGTGCGTGTAGCCCTCCGCCACGAGCCCGTCGTAGAACGCTCCGCTGGCCTTCCGCGGCGGCTTGACCAGCGTGACCGTCGCGCCGTCGGCCTGCAGGTCCGCCCGCAGGCGCAGCAGGTCCGCGGGCACGACGTCGGTGCCGTGCAGCAGCGCGATCCGCCGGCCGTCCGCGACCGGGTCCGGGAGCAGGTCGATGATCCGCTCGAACCCGATGGAGAAGCCGCACGCGGGGACGTCGCGGCCGAGCCACTTGCCGACGACGCCGTCGTACCGGCCCCCGCCGGCGATCGACCCCGCGGCGGCCGCGTGCCGCACCTCGAAGATCGGGCCGGTGTAGTAGCCCATCCCGCGCACGAGCGTGGCGTCGAGCACGACCCGCGCGCCCGGGAGCACGGCCGCCACCGAGCGCACGATCTCCGGCAGGTCGTACAGCCCGACCTCCCGGTCGCCGACGACGATGCGGCCGGTCCGCAGCGGCTCGTCGTCGACGCCACCCTGGCCGTGCAGGCCCTGGACGGTGTCGAGCAGGAGCGTGGCGGCGTCGTCGGACGCGAGCTCCTTGCGGGCGATCTCCGCGAGCACGCCGTCGCGGCCGATCTTGTCCAGCTTGTCCAGCGCGATGAGCGTCTCGGGCACCGCCGCGTGCGGGACACCCGCGGCCTCGAGCAGGTCCTGGAGCACGCGCCGGTCGTTGACCAGGAGCGTGACGTCCGCGCCCATCCCGAGCGCGTCGAAGGCGGCCATCGTGGAGACGATGAGGTCGACCTCGGCGAGGATGCTCGCCTCGCCGATGATGTCGATGTCGCACTGCGTGAACTGCCGGAAGCGACCCTTCTGCGGCCGCTCGGCGCGCCAGACGGAACCGATCTGCAGAGCGCGGAAGACGGTGGGCAGCTCCGCGGCGTGCGAGGCGTAGAAGCGCGTGAGCGGCACGGTGAGGTCGTAGCGCAGGGCCAGATCCGTCGCGTCGGCCGGCAGCAGGGGCTCGGCCGGCTCGAGCCCGCGGCGCAGGATCTCGAAGAGCATCGACTCGTTCTCGCCGCCCTGGTTCGAGCGCAGGCGGGACAGCGGCTCGATGGCCGGCGTCTCGATCTCGGCGAAGCCGTTGCGGCGGTACGTCGCGCGGATCGTGTCGAGCACGGCGTCCCGCTTCGCCTTGTCCTTCGGGAGGATGTCGCGCATCCCGCGCGCGGGGACGACTGCCTTGGCCATGGGAGCCGAGTCTACGGGCGGCCGAGGACGCCACGGCCCGGGGTCCGGCGCGGGCCAGGGACCAGCGGTGGGTTCAGTCCTGCAGGGGCAGGCGCAGCAGGATCTCGCCCTCCGGGTCCAGCTCGCCGGTCGGGACGAAGCCGAGCCGCGCGTAGAAGCCCGCCGGGCTCCCCTCACCGGGCACGTGGCTGGTCAACAGCTCGGTGCCGCCGTTTGCGCGCACCAGCTCCACGACCTGCCGGACGACCTCCCGGCCGTAGCCGCGGCCCTGGTGCCGCTGGTCGATGATCAGCTTCCACAGGAACCACGGCCCGTTGATGTCGGGCGGCTGCGGCACGACTTCCCAGCTCAGCATGACGAACCCGACCGGCTCGTCGTCGGCGTAGACGGCCCGGAACCAGGGGTTGCCCTCGGGGTGGGCCTCGGCCTCCGCGAGGGAGTACGCGACGGTGGAGACGAACCGCTCCTGCTCCGGTGTGGTCCGCACGGCGAGGACGGCGTCGACGGTGTCCTCGGTGATCTCCCGCAGGGTGATCGTCACGCCCACCACGGTACGCCCGGGCACGGGCGCCGAGGAGGTGCCGTCGTCAGACCAGGCCGTAGAGGCGGTCGCCCGCGTCGCCGAGGCCCGGGACGATGTACGCCTTCTCGTTGAGGCGCTCGTCCACCGCCGCGACGACGACGGTCACGTCCGCCCGGTCGCCGACGTGCTCCTCGACGACCTTGAGGCCCTCCGGCGCGGCCAGCAGGCAGATGCAGGTGACGTCGCGCGCACCGCGCTCGAAGAGGTAGTCGATGCTGGCCACGAGGGTGCCGCCTGTCGCGAGCATGGGGTCGAGCACGAAGCACTGCCGTCCGGACAGGTCCTCCGGCAGCCGGTTCGCGTAGGTGATCGCCTGGAGCGTCTCCTCGTCGCGCTGGAGCCCCAGGAAGCCGACCTCGGCCGTG
Source organism: Actinotalea sp. (assembly GCA_014360395.1). Classification (GTDB taxonomy): domain Bacteria; phylum Actinomycetota; class Actinomycetes; order Actinomycetales; family Cellulomonadaceae; genus Actinotalea. Next base: position 2,020 of record JACIXM010000302.1, on the reverse strand, counting down.
GGCAGCAGCCGCGTCATGCCCTCGAGCATCCCCAGGCCGGCACGCAGGATCGGCACGACGAGCGGGCGCGGGTCCGCCAGGTGCGTGCCGGTGGTGCGGGCGACGGGCGTCTGGATCTCGACGGTGTCCGTGCGCACGTCGCGCGTCGCCTCGTACGCCAGCAGCGTCACGAGCTCGTCGACCAGCAACCGGAACGTCGGCGACTGGGTCCGCACGTCCCGCAGGACCGTGAGCTTGTGGGCGACGAGGGGGTGGTCGGCGACGTGCAGGCGCATGGGTGAACGGTACCGGTCGCCGACGACGCCCCGCGTCGTCCGGGAACCCGCCTCGGCTACCGTCACAGGCGTGCACGAGCAGGAGCAGGCGTGGATGCGCGAGGCCCTCGCGCAGGCGCGCCTCGCCCTGGCGACGGACGACGTGCCGGTGGGCGCCGTCGTCGTCGGGCCGGGGGGCGAGGTGGTGGGGCGCGGGCACAACGAGCGTGAGGCGACCGGCGACCCGACCGCGCACGCCGAGGTGCTCGCGCTGCGCGACGCGGCCCGGACGCTCGGGCGCTGGCGCCTGGACGACTGCACGCTCGTCGTGACGCTCGAGCCGTGCGCGATGTGCGCCGGCGCGACCGTGCTGGCGCGCGTGCCCAGGCTGGTGCTGGGGGCGTGGGACCCCAAGGCGGGCGCGACCGGCTCGGTGCACGACCTGGTCCGCGACCGCCGGCTCAACCACCGCGTCGAGGTCGTCGGCGGGGTGCTCGAGGCGGCGTGCGCGGCCCTGCTCCTGGACTTCTTCGCGGCGCAGCGTGACGCGCCTACCGAGCAGGGTGACGCGTCCGCCGCCGACGGCGCCGCGGGCGTCACCGGTGCCCCGGGTGCCCGCGCGCTCCCCGGCCCCCTCACCCGCGCGGGTGATCCGCCGCCGTTCCCCTGAGAGCGGTCCCGCGAACCGCTCGCGGGCCGTCGGGCGCGGACGTAGTGTCCGGTCTGTGCGGGTCGACGACGACCACATCCGACGCAGGGGGAGCTCCGGCGAGACCGACGGCCCCTTCGCGATCCAGCACGCCCTCGCGGACGTGTACTCCGCCCAGGGCCTCACACCCCTCCTCCACGCGCTGCTGGAGCACTCCGCGCGCTCGATCGGCTCCGTCGCCGGCAGCATCTCGGTCGTCGACTGGGAGGCGGGGCGGTACGGGAAGCTCGCCGAGCGCGGCGTACGGTGCCGCCTCGGCCAGGTGTTCCCGCTCGACGAGGGTGCGACGGGCTGCGCGGTCGCCCGGCGGCGCCCCGTCGTCATCGACAGCTATGCGCGCCTGCGCGGCGGTCACCTGCCGGCGGACCACCCCGCCACCGACGGCGCCGCCGTCGCGGTCCCGATCTGGTGGCGGGGCGACCTCATCGGCGTCAACGTCGCGTTCACCGGCGACCGGCGGCGGTTCAGGGCCGCCGAGCTCGACGCCCTGGAGCTGCTCACGGAGGCGGCGGCCGGGGCGATCGTCGCCGCGGGGGCCGGTGACCCCGTGCTCGGGCGCACCCGCTCCGACCTCCGCGCCCGGCTGCGCCCGCGCGACCTCCCCCGGCTCCCGCGAGCGACCCCCTCCGCCGCCGACGACGCGCCTCGCCTCGGTACCGGCGGTGCAGCCGGCGGTGCGGGCGCCGGGCCCTCGCCGCTGACCGCCCGCGAGCTGGAGGTGCTCAACCTGCTCACCGAGGGTCTGACGGACCGGGCCATCGCCGAGCGCCTCGTCGTCTCGCCCAAGACGGTCGAGAAGCACGTCGCCGCCGTGCTGCGGAAGACGGGGGCGACGAGCCGGACGGGCGCCGTCGTCGTCGCCCTCAAGCGGGGGTGGCTGACCGCCTGAGGCGGTCGCCTCAGCCGCCCGCCCTCTGAAGATGGGGGATCTCCCCCATCCGTTGGGGCGGGCCCGCGGGTTTGACTGGTCCGGGCCGGCCGCACCGACGCGGCCGGCGGACCAGCGAGGAGGCCCCATGCCTGTGGTGCCCTTGAAGGAGATCCTGAACCGCACGTT
>JACIXM010000301.1 GCA_014360395.1 Actinotalea sp. | reverse complement strand
GCGCTCGCCCCGCCCCCGGGGCGCCCCCTGGCTCGCGCCCGCCCCGCCCCTGGTCCGGTCCGCCACGCTGCGTCTGATCGGTGAGTCCCGACGTGCGGATCGGACGCCCGGTGGCGGGTCGGACGGCAGCTGAGGGGCGGCGCGTGCCGGCGTCGGGCCGGTGCGCACGGCATCCCTACGCGCACCAGATGTAGCGAGATCCGGACGACGCGCCGCTAGATGTTGTGGTCGTCGACGCTCAGGCCGCTAGGGTCGACGCACCGACGGTTCACCGGGGAATCCACCCCGGTGAGGCAAGAGGGAACCCGGTGCGACTCCGGGACTGCCCCGCAGCGGTGAGTGGGAACGACAGCCGTCAGACGCACTGGGTGCACACCTGGGAAGCGACGGCCGGTAGGAGCGAGCAGGTCGACGGACCGGCGCGCGAGCCCACGAGTCCGAAGACCTGCCGCCGGTCCGCGCACCGCCGGTGCGCGGTGGTCGTGGAGCCTCGCGGGAGGGCTGCGCGGCGGTCGGTGCTGCGCCGGCGCACGCGTGCGTCGGTCGGCGCCCCGTCGTCGGCCCACGGGCTCCGGACCTCCGGCCCGTCCTGGGAGCAGACGCATGACCCTCACCGACCTCGCACCACCCCACGCCGCGCCGTCGTCGGCCGCTGGGCGGATCCACGTCACCAAGCGCGACGGGACGCGCGAGCCGTACGACGCCGACCGCATCAACCGGGCCATCGAGCGCGCCGCCGTCGGCCTGCCGGACCCCATCAGCATCGTCACGCAGGTCGCGAGCGAGCTGGCCATCACGCTGTTCGACGGCATCACGACCGAGCAGCTCGACGAGGCGGCGATCGCCGTCGCCGTGCAGAACGTCAAGGACGACCCGGACTTCGACGTCGTCGCGGCGCGCCTGCTGCGCAAGGTCATCCACAAGCGGGTGCTCGGCGGGTACGAGACCGAGCACGAGCTGGCGCTGCTGCACCATGCGCGGTTCCCCGGCTACGTGCGGGACGGCGTCGAGCTCGGGCTGCTCGACCGGAGGCTCGGCACGCACTTCGACCTCGACGCGCTCGCCGCGGCGCTGGACCACCGCCACGACGAGCAGCTGCGCTACATCGGTACCGTCACGATGCGGAACCGGTACATGCTGTCCGGCCCGGACGGCAGCCCGCTCGAGGTCCCGCAGTGGTTCTGGATGCGCGTCGCGATGGGTCTGTCGCTCAACGAGGACGACGCCACCGCCGCGGCGATCCGCTTCTACGACGCCATCGCGCGGCTGGACTACCTGCCGGCCGGGTCGACGCTCGTCAACGCCGGGACGTCGTACCCACAGCTGTCCAACTGCTTCGTCATGCAGATGGACGACGACATCGAGCACATCGCCACGTCGATCCGGAACGTCATGTGGCTGACCAAGGGCACGGGTGGGATCGGCCTGTCGGTGACGAAGCTGCGCGCCGAGGGGTCGCGCATCCGCTCGAACAACACGACCTCGACCGGGCCGATCCCGTTCATGCACACGATCGACTCGACCCTGCGGGCGGTGTCCCGTGGCGGCAAGAAGTTCGGCGCGCTGGCGTTCTACATGGAGAACTGGCACCTGGACTTCCCGCAGTTCCTGGACCTGCGGCAGAACTCCGGCGACCCGTACCGCCGCACCCGCACGGCGAACACCGCGGTGTGGATCAGCGACGAGTTCATGCAGCGCGTCGCCGCCGACGGCGACTGGTACCTCTTCGACCCCGCCGACACCCCGGACCTCGTCGAGCTGACCGGCGCGGCGTTCTCGGCGCGGTACACGCACTACGTCGCCGAGGCGGAGGCCGGGAGGCTGCCGCGGCACCGGCGCGTGCGGGCCCGGGAGCAGTGGACGGCGATGCTCGTGACCCTCCAGTCGACGTCGCACCCGTGGCTGACCTGGAAGGACGCGGTCAACACCCGTGCCCTCAACGACAACACCGGCACGATCCACCTGTCGAACCTCTGCACCGAGATCACGCTGCCGCAGGACCGCGACACGATCGCCGTCTGCAACCTCGCCTCGGTGAACCTCGCGGCGCACCTGGGGTCGGCGACCGACGACGGCGCCGGAGGGGCACCCGGGCCTCGCGTCGACTGGGAGCGCCTCGCCCGGACGACCCGGCTGGCCGTGCGCCAGCTCGACAACCTCGTCGACATCACCCTGTCGTCCGTGCCGGAGTCGGAACGGGCGAACGCGGCGAACCGTGCCGTCGGGCTCGGCGTCATGGGGTTCACCGACGTCACCGAGCGGCTCGGCCTCGCCTACGACTCCCCCGAGGCCGCCGCGCTCGCCGACCGGCTGCTCGAGCACATCAGCTGGCACGCGATCGACACCTCGGCGGACCTGGCCCGCGAGCGTGGGGCGTACCCGAACTTCGCCGGCTCCGGGTGGTCGAAGGGGCTCGTGCCCGTCGACACGCTCGACCGGCTCGAGGCAGACCGTGGTGTGCCGGTGACCGTCGACCGCAGCACGCGCCTGGACTGGGACGCGCTGCGGGCCAAGGTCGCCGGCGGGATGCGCAACGCGACGCTCCTGGCCATCGCGCCGACGGCGTCCATCGGCCTCGTCGCCGGGACGACGCCCGGGCTCGACCCGCAGTTCTCGCAGATCTTCAGCCGGGCGACGTCGTCGGGGAAGTTCCTCGAGGTGAACCGCAACCTCGTGCGGGACCTCCAGGCGCGCGGCCTGTGGGAGCGGGTGCGGGAGGACCTGCTCGCCGCGCAGGGCGACCTCGCGGCGGTGCCGGGTGTGCCGGAGGAGCTCGTCGCGGTCTACCGGACGTCCTTCCAGGTGTCGCCGTACGCGTTCGTCGAGGTCGCGGCCCGGGCCCAGAAGTGGGTCGACCAGGCGATCAGCCGGAACATCTACCTCGCGTCGCGGGACGTCGGGGAGATGTCGGACCTGTACCGGGCGGCGTGGGAGCGCGGCGTCAAGACGACGTACTACCTGCACATGAAGCCGCGCCACACGGCCGAGCAGAGCACCGTGCGCGTCAACAAGGCCGAGTCCCGCGGCACCGGCGGGGCTCCGCGGCTCGGCTTCGGGCGAGCGGCGTCGTCGTCGACCTCACCCGTGGCCGGCGGGGCGCCGGAAACCGTCACGTCGGCACCCCCGACCACCGCCGCCCAGGGCGGATTCGGCACCGTCGGCCCTCCGGAGGGCGGAACCGGCGGAATCCGCCCCTCGCAGGCGCAGCCCGCCCCGGCCGACGCGACGACGACCCCCGTGACCCCGGCTCGCCGGGGCTTCGGGCTCGCCGGGGTGCCCGCCACGGCGCCCGTGACGCAGGCGCCGTCGTCGGCGGGCGCGCCGGGCCCGGTGGCAGCGGGACCGGAGCTCGA
>JACIXM010000300.1 GCA_014360395.1 Actinotalea sp. | reverse complement strand
GATCACCCTGCAGACGGTGCGCCGCCACGGCGTCGACGCCGGGATCTTCTTCAGCGACATCGTCGTGCCGCTGCTCCTGGCCGGTGTGGCGGTGGACATCGTCGCCGGCACCGGGCCGGTCTTCGAGCACCCGGTCCGCACCGCCGACGACGTCGCCCGCCTCCCCGCGCTGGACCCCGACGCGCTGGCCCCGGTCACCGAGGGCGTCGCGCTGACGGTCGCGGCTCTGGGCTCCACGCCGCTGCTCGGCTTCGCCGGGGCGCCGTTCACGCTGGCGTCCTACCTCGTCGAGGGCGGCCCGTCGAAGGACCAGCTCCGCGCCCGGACGCTCATGCACGGCGACCCGGCGACGTGGCAGGCGCTCATGGACTGGTGCGCCGACGTCACCGGGGCCTTCCTGCGGGCCCAGGTGCTCGCGGGCACCAGCGCCGTGCAGCTCTTCGACTCGTGGGCCGGCGCCCTGTCGCTGGCCGACTACGAGGCGCACGTCGCGCCCGCCTCGCGCCGGGCGCTGTCGCACGTCGCGGACCTGGACGTGCCGGTCGTGCACTTCGGCACCGGCACCGGCGAGCTCCTCGCGGCGATGCGTGACGTCGGGGCGGACGTCGTCGGCGTGGACCACCGGATCCCCCTGGACGAGGCGAACCGCCGCCTCGGCGGGCGCACCCCGCTGCAGGGCAACATCGACCCGGCCTACCTCGGCGCCCCGTGGCCGGTGCTGGCCGAGCACGTCCGGGACGTGATCCGCCGCGGGGTCGAGGCGCCGGCGCACGTGCTCAACCTCGGCCACGGCGTGCCGCCGGGCACCGACCCCGACGTCCTGACGCGCATCGTGCGTCTGGCGCACGGGGAGGACGACGGCGCGTGACCGTCACCGGCCCGGCCCCGACCCCGGCGGCCGGTGACGCGACGCCGGGCGGGCCGGACGTCGTCGTCGTCGGGGCGGGCGTCGCCGGGCTCGTCGTGGCGCGGGACCTCGCCGCGCGCGGACGGCGTGTCCTGGTCCTGGAGCGAGCCGACCGCCCGGGCGGCTGCGTCGCGTCGGTGCAGGTCGCGGGCCTGACCGTCGACGCCGGCGCCGAGTCCTTCGCGACCCGGTCGAGCGTCGTCCCGGACCTCCTGGCCGAGCTGGGCCTCGCCGACGACGTCGTCCCGCCGTCCCCCGCCGGGGCGTGGCTGCAGCTCCCCGACCGCGCCGTGCCGCTGCCGAAGGCGGGCATGCTCGGGATCCCGGGGTCGCCCTGGGCGGCCGACGTGCGCGCGGCGGTGGGCGTCGTCGGCGCGCTGCGGGCCTCCCTGGACCGTGTGCTGCCGGGCCGGGTCGGCCTCGCCGCGGAGGGCGACCGCCCCGCTCCCGAGGGCGACCGCCCGGGGACCAGCCTCGGTCGGCTCGTCCGGCTCCGGCAGGGGCGACGGGTGCTCGACCGGCTCGTCACGCCCGTGGTCGCGGGTGTCCACGCGACGCACCCCGACGACGCCGACCTCGACGTGGTCCTGCCCGGTCTGCGCGAGCGCATGCTGGGCCGGGGCTCGCTCGGCGCTGCGGTCAGCGCGATGCGCGCGGCGGCGCCGGCGGGCTCTGCGGTCGCGGGGCTGCGGGGCGGCATGCACCGGCTGGTCCGGGCCCTGGTGGCGGACGCGACCCGCCACGGCGTCGAGCTGCGCACCGGCGTGGCCGTCACCGCCCTGAGTCGCGACGACGGCGGGTGGCGGCTCGCCGTCGAGCACGTCGGCGCAGGTCAGGAGGACGTCGCGCCGGGTGCGGGCGGCCCCGACGGGGATGGGCTCCCCGACATCCTGACCCCGCAGGTCGTCCTGGCGACCCCCGGGCCGGTCACGCTGCGCCTGCTCGGGGACCTCCTGCCCGCCGCCGTGGGCCCGGCCGCCGCAGCTCCGGCCGACACCGGCGTCGAGCTCGTCACGCTCCTCCTCGACGCCCCGGAGCTCGACGCGGCGCCGCGCGGCACCGGCGTCCTCGTCGCGCCCGGCACCCCGGACGTCACCGCCAAGGCACTCACGCACGCGACCGCCAAGTGGGCCTGGCTCGCGCAGGCCGCAGGCCCGGGACGCCACGTCGTCCGGCTCTCCTACGGGGGGGCGCGCGGCACCGGCGGCCTCGACGAGGACGCGCCGCTGGCCACCGCCCTCGCCGACGCCGCCGCGCTGCTCGGCGTGCCCCTCCGCGCCGAGCAGGTCGTCGGCTGGACCCGCGTCCCGTGGCCTGCCGGCCTGCCCCAGGTCCGGCCGGGTCACCGTGACCGGGCCAGAGCCGTGCGACGGGCCCTCGAGGAGCGGCCGGGCCTGGCGGCGTGCGGGGCGTGGCTCGCGGGGACCGGTCTGGTCGCCGTCGTCGGCGACGCCCGCGCCCTCGCGGCCCGGTTCTGAGGAGCGGCGCCCAGGCGCCCGGTACGGACGTGACCTGACAGCACGTCAGAACATTTCTCGGAATGCGTGACACGGGTCACGGAAACGCACGACGTCGACCTGACGCGATGTCAGATCAGAATCACACCGCGCCCTCCAGGGAATTCTCAGCACCCGATTTCCTCATCCCGCCCGCTCGGCGCAGACTTGCTCCCCATGACCATCGGTGAGCCCACGCCCGGGACCCGCGACGGCGCCGACGCCGGCGGGTCCGCCCCGGAGAACGCCTCCGGTCCCTGGACGCTGTGGACGGTCCTGCGCCGCCCCACCGACCCGGCCCCGGCAGGCACCGGCCCCTCGCTGGCGAGCGTCGTCGCGGAACCGAGCGAGGGCGTCGTCGTCCGCGGCCTGTACGACGTGTCGGGCCTGCGGGCCGACGCGGACGTCATGGTCTGGATCCACGGGGACAGCGCCGAGGCGCTCCAGGCCGAGCAGCGCCGCCTGCGCCGCACCGCCGAGCTGAGCCCGCTCGTGGCGACCTGGGCCGCGATGGGCGTCCACCGGCCCGCCGAGTTCAGCCGCGACCACGAGCCCGCCTACATGCGGGACAAGGCGCCGCTGCCGTGGCTGACCGTCTACCCGTTCGTGCGCTCGTACGAGTGGTACCTGCTGCCCGCCGACGAGCGGCGCGCGATGCTCGGGGAGCACGGCCGCAAGGGCCGGGAGTTCCCCGAGGTGCTGTCGAACACCGTCGCCTCGTTCTCCCTGGGCGACTACGAGTGGATCCTGGCCCTCGAGGCGAACGAGCTCGTGGAGCTGGTCGACCTCATGCGCCGGCTGCGGGACACCGAGGCCCGCCGCCACGTGCGTGAGGAGATCCCGTTCTTCACGGGTCGGCGCATCGAGGCCGACGAGGTTGCGGAGGTCCTGCTGTGACGACGACGAACCAGGGCGCCCCGAGCGCCGCCCCCGGGACCGGCGCCGTGCCCGGTGCGCACCCGGAGACGCTCCCCGAGCGCGACCCGCAGTCGCCGGTCGCCTACGACGCGATCCTCCTCGTGTCCTTCGGCGGACCGGAGGGTCAGGACGACGTCCTGCCCTTCCTGCGCAACGTCACCCGCGGTCGGGGCATCCCCGACGAGCGCCTGGAGGAGGTGGCGCACCACTACCGCCACTTCGGCGGGGTGAGCCCGATCAACGCCCAGAACCGGGCGCTGCAGGCCGCGCTGCAGGAGGAGCTGCGCGCGCGCGGCGTCGACCTGCCGGTCCTGTGGGGCAACCGCAACTGGGACCCCTACCTCGCCGACGCACTCCGCGAGGCGCACGCGGCGGGTCACCGGAAGATCCTCGCCGTCGTCACCTCGGCCTACTCCTCCTACTCCGGCTGCCGCCAGTACCGCGAGGACCTGGCCGGCGCTCTGGAGGAGACGGGCCTGGCGGGCGAGCTGCAGATCGACAAGGTCCGCAACTACTTCGACCACCCGGGCTTCGTCACGCCGTTCGTCGAGGGTGTCCGTGAGGCGCTGCAGCGCACGCACGAGCAGCTCGGCGCGGACGGCGACATCACCCGCGACGCGCACGTCCTCTTCGTCACCCACTCGATCCCGACGTCGACCGCGGTCACCTCCGGCCCGCCCGAGGCCGAGATGGGCGAGGAGGGCGCCTACGGCGCCCAGCACCGCGCCGTCGCCGACGTGATCATGGCGAGCGCGGGTGCGATGAGCGACGTGGGCACCGGCGGGTCCGCCGCCCAGTTCGCCGCCGTGCCGTGGAGCCTGGTCTACCAGTCCCGTTCCGGGGCGCCGACGACGCCCTGGCTCGAGCCCGACATCAACGACGCCATCGAGACGCTCGCCGAGCAGGGCACGAAGGCCGTCGTCATCGTCCCCATCGGCTTCGTGTCCGACCACATGGAGGTCATGTGGGACCTGGACGAGGAGGCGATGGAGACGGCCCGGGAGAAGGGCCTGTACGCCGAGCGCGTCCCCACCCCCGGCGTGCACCCGGAGTTCGTGCGCGGGCTCATCGACCTCGTGCAGGAGCGGCTCGCGTCGCCGTCGAACCCCGAGGGCGGCACGCCCTGCTCGCGGCCGGCGCTCACGCCGCTGGGCCCTTGGTACGACGTGTGCCGGCCCGGCTGCTGCGCGAACCCGCGCGGGGTCAAGCCGGCCGTGGCGGGCATCGCACCCTGAGGCCGGCCGGGAACCTGCTCGCCGTCGGCCCGGCGCGCGGTGCGCTCCCCGGGCAGACTGGACGGGTCACGGCGCGGTGCGACCGCGGGGTCACGGCGGAAGGGGCGACGGCATGACGGCGACGTCGGGAGCGCGGGCGGTGCGGGTCGGGACGCGCGGCAGCGCCCTGGCCCTGACGCAGACCGGGCACGTCGCAGACGCGCTCGTGGGCACCGGGGCGCTCGGGGACCGCGCCGTCGAGCTGACGCGCGTACGCACCGAGGGGGACGTCAGCCGCGCCCCGCTGGCCTCGCTCGGCGGCACGGGCGTGTTCGTCACGGCGCTGCGCGACGCACTGCTGTCCGGTGTGTGCGACGTCGCGGTCCACTCCCTCAAGGACCTGCCGACGGCGCCCGCCGAGGGCCTGGTCGTCGCCGCGGTCCCCGGCCGGGCGAACCACCGCGACGCCCTGTGCGCCCGGGACGGCCTGACGCTCGAGGCGCTGCCGCACGGCGCCCGGGTCGGCACCGGCTCCCCCCGCCGCGCCGCCCAGCTGCGCGCGGCGCGCCCGGACCTGGAGATCGTCGACATCCGCGGCAACGTCGACACGCGGCTCGGCCGGGTCCCGGGTCTCGGTGAGCGCGCCGACGCACCGGGCGACCTGGACGCGGTCGTCCTG
>JACIXM010000030.1 GCA_014360395.1 Actinotalea sp. | reverse complement strand
GCTCCTGCTCGCCACCGCCGGCGACGTGGGCGCGGCGCTGGCGGCGCGGGTCCTCGTCGGAGCCGGGGACGCGGCCACGTTCATCTCGGTGCTGCGGCTCGTCGCGTTCTGGTTCCCGGCCCACCGGGCGCCGCTGTTCACCCAGCTCACCGGACTGCTCGGCCAGCTCGGCCAGGTCGCCTCGGCCGTACCTCTGGTCGCCCTCCTGCACCTGACGGGCTGGACGCCCACCTTCGTGGGCCTGGCCGCGGTGGGCGTCGTCGCCGCCGTCGGCGTGGCGGCCACGGTCCGGGACGCCCCGCCGGGCGTCGAGCGGTTGCGCTCGGGCGGGGGTGTCGTGCGGCCGCTACGGTCCGTGCTGGGACGGCCCGGGACCTGGCTCGGGGTGTCGAGCCACGCGATCACGCAGTTCCCGCAGACCGTCTTCGTGCTCCTGTGGGGCTTCCCGTTCCTCACGGTGGCCCAGGGGCTGCCGCCGACGACGGCGGGTGGCCTGCTCGCCCTCAACGTGGCCGCAGCCGCCGTGACCGGCCCGGTGATCGGTGTCCTCACCGGCCGGCACCCGCTGCGGCGGTCGTGGATGGTGCTGGCGACCGCGACGGCGGCGCTCGCCGTGTGGACCGCGGTCCTGACGCGCACGGGCCCGGCGCCGCTCGGGCTGCTGGCGCTGCTCGTGGTCGTCATCGGGGTGGGCGGTCCGGCCTCGGCCATCGGCTTCGACTTCGCGCGGACGGCGAACCCGCCGCAGCGGCTCGGGACGGCGACGGCGGTCGTCAACGCCGGCGGCTTCGGTGTCGCGGTCGTGGGTCTGCTGGCGGTCGGGGTCGTGCTCGACGCGGCGGCCGGGGCCGGCGCCCCGCCGCTGTCGCTCGAGGCCTTCCGGTGGGGCTTCGGCGTGCTCGCCGTGCCGTGGCTCGTGACGCTCGGCGGCGTGCTCGTCAGCCGGTCCCGGACCCGCGCGGTGCTGCTGTCCGAGGGGGTCGTCGTCCCGCCGTTGAGGCAGGTCGTCGCCCGGCGGCGGGCCCGCCGGGCGACGCCCCCCGCCGGGCCGCCGACAGAGCCGCCGAAGGGATGAACCTGCACGTCGGGGCTATGGCGCAGCATGAGTGGTGCGTGCCACACTGAGCGCCGTTGCAGTGACGTACAGACACATGACCCAGGGCCCCACAGCCCATGTCAGCCTCCTCCGGGACCCCGGGGAAGGACGTCGGACCGATTGCGACAGGACGGTCGGGTACAGGGCC
>JACIXM010000003.1 GCA_014360395.1 Actinotalea sp. | reverse complement strand
CCGCCCCGACCCCTGCTCCCAGCGCAGCGGCGTCCGGCTCGGCTCGCCCGTCCCGCCGTCGTCCTCCAGGAGGTCGAACGAGCCGTCCGCCCCCGCGACCACCAGCACCTCGAGGTGGTCGGGGTTGACCGGGTCGTTGGCCGGGACCTCCGCGCCGTCGAGCGGCACGAGGGCGCCGGCGGGCGCCAGCACCGGCAGGGTCCGCAGGTCCCGGTGCAGCGCGACGCGCCGGTCGCCGTCGTACGCGACGTCCGTGAGCACGTCGACCCACGTCCCCGCGGGCAGCCAGGCGTCGGCGCGGGCGAGCAGCGAGGCGTCGTCGGCGGGCCGTGTCACCGCGGCGACGAGCAGCTCCGTGCCGAACGCGAACTGGTCCGGCACCTCGTACGCCTGGTCGACCTCGGGGTGCGCGTAGTACATCGGCAGCACCAGGGGCACGCCGTCGGCTGCCCGGTGGTTCATCGTGTGCAGGTACGGCACCAGCCGGTGGCGCAGCCGCAGGAACGCCGTCTGCACGTCGCGGGCGTCGGGCGCGAACGTCCACGGCTCCTTGGTGATGAACGGGTTGGCGCCGGAGTGCAGGCGCAGGATCGGCGAGAAGCAGCCGAGCTGGACCCAGCGCGTGGCGAGCTCGTCGTCCTTGGTGCCGTAGAAGTGGCCCCCGATGTCGTGGCTCTACCAGCCGTAGCCGACGTTGCTCGCGGTCGCCGTGAAGTACGGCTGGAACGCCAGGGAGTCCCAGGAGATGACCGTGTCGCCGGAGAACCCGACGGGGTAGCGGTGGCTGCCCGGGCCGGCGTAGCGGGAGAACGTCAGGCCGCGCCGGCCGTCGCGGGCGTTGTCGAGGAAGTGGAAGTGGTTGAGCATCCACAGCGGGTCGATGCCCGCGATCTTCGAGTGCGGCCCGGACTGCCAGTCGATCCACCAGAAGTCCACGCCGTCCCGCTCCAGCTCACGGTGCAGCACGTCGAAGTACGCCGCGAGGAACTCCCGGTCGGTCACGTCGAACGCGATGGGGTCGCCCGCCTCCGGATCTCTGCCGAGGGCGCGGGCCATCTCGGTGTAGGCGTCCTCGTGCGCGCGGACGCCGTCGGCGGGGTGGACGTTGAGCGTGACGCGCAGCCCGTGCTCGTGCAGCCAGGTCAGGAACGCCGCCGGGTCCGGGAAGAGCTCGCGGTTCCACGTGTAGCCGGTCCAGCCGCTGCCGTGCTCGGGGTCGATCTCCACCAGGTGCCAGTCCATGTCGATCACGCTCACCGAGAACGGCAGGCCCTCGGCGCGGAATCGCTCGATGAGAGCCTGGTACCCCTCGGCGGTGTAGCGGTGGTAGCGGCTCCACCAGTTCCCCAGGGCCCAGCGGGGCAGCACCGGGGTGGGGCCGCTGACGGCGTAGAAGGCCCGCAGCGCGTCGGCGTAGTCGTGCCCGTAGGCGAAGAGGTAGAGGTCCTGGCGCCCCGGCTCCCGTGGGGCGACCCAGCCGTCGTCGTCGAAGAGGAAGGACGAGGAGTCGTCCAGCACCGCGTAGCCCTGCCGGGAGACGACGCCGGGCTCGAGGGGGAGGGCGCCGTCGATGTCGTCGAGGGTGCGGGCGGTGCCGCCGAGGTTGTCCTTGCTCTGGCCGAAGCGCCCGCCCATGTCGCCGGGGTCCTGCCCGTACCGCCACACCGAGTGGTAGCTGCTGATGCCGCCGAGGACGGCGAGGCTCAGGCCGCTCGTGGTGAACGGCCCCTGGTCGTACGTGAGCCGGAACCGGGCTGTCTCGACCTCCACGTGGGTGCCCTGGTCGACCACGCGGTACTCCGGCACCGGCAGCTCACGGTGGATCGCGAACGTGGAGGGCCGGTCCTCGAAGCGTCCGTCGTCGGACCACTCGACGCGCACCAGGCCCTCGGTCAGGACCGTGATGCGCCACCGGTCCCCGACGACGACGGCGTCCGGGTGCGCGACGGGGCGGGCGGGCAGGCGGTACTCCGGCTTCACGGCGCTGGTCCTCCGAGGGGGCGGCGGGGTCGATGTCGACCTTGCCATCCCCCGGTGGCGGGGCGCGAGGCCGCGGGAGCGAACTGGCAGGTGGCTCCCAGGCACCTCCCAGCCCGCAGGAGCACTGTGGAACCAGAAGGAGCCGGCACCCGGGCCGCAGCGGGGGACACGACGAGAGGGGCGAGTTCCATGAGGACGGCACTGAGAAGGGCGGTGGCGGCGGGTGCCGTCGGCCTGGTCGGCGTGACGGGCGTCGCGCTCGGCACGACCGTGCTGCCGGCGGTGGCCGCCGACGACGACACCGCGGTCCAGGAGAGCGCGGACGGGACCTTCCGGGCCCAGCACCAGGAGCGGATCCGCGAGAGCCTCGAGGCCCGCGTCCAGGACGGCACGATCAGCGCCGAGCAGGCCGATGCCGTCGCGGCCACGCTCGCGGAGCAGCTCGGGCCGCGCGGCGGGTTCGGTGGGCACGGCCACGGTGAGCGGGGCGTCGCCCTGACGGCGGCGGCCGACGCGCTCGGCCTGACGACGGACGAGCTGCGCGCTGCGCTGGCCGACGGCTCGACCCTCGCGGACGTCGCCGAGGAGCAGGGCGTCGCGGTGGAGGATCTCGTCGCGGCGCTCGTGGCCGCGGCCGAGGAGCGGATCGACGACGCCGTCGCGGACGGCCGGCTCACCGCTGAGGAAGCGGAGGAGCGCACGGCGGAGCTCACCGAGCGGATGACCGAGCGCGTCGAGAGCGGCCTCGGTGGCGGCGAGCGGCACGGCGGGATGCACGGTCGGATGCACGGGCCGGCCGACGGCTCGGGCTTCCAAGGTCGTGGCGGGGGCGCGCGGTTCGGGAGCGGTACCGACGCCTGACAGGCACGGCGCCCGGACCGGATGACGGGGGCCGCCGCCCCGCCGTCGGCGCCGCCCGGACTCCCCGTCTACCTCGTCCTCGGCGACTCCATCGCTGCGGGCCAGGAGTCGGTGCCGTCGACCGGCGACAACGAGAGGGACCTTCCGGGCTGGCGCGCCAACGGATACGCCGCGCAGCTCGTGCCCACGCTGCAGGAGGAGATCGACTGCCTCCCGGGCGTCGGCAAGGCGGTCCCGGCCGGGTGCCAGAACCTCCGGTACGTGACGTTCGCGCGGTCGGCGCTGCCGGGCCGGCCCGGCGTAACGGCGGAGAGCATGCTCGAGCCCGCCGACCAGGTGGACCAGGCCGTCGCGCTCCTGGCGGCGCGGAACCACGACCGCAACCCCCGCAACGACGTCGAGGTCATCCTCCTGACGGTCGGCGGCAACGAGGCGCTCGGGGGGACCCTGACGCCCTGCCTGATCTCGCCGAGCGACTGCGGTGATCTGGCGGACGCCGTGCTCGACGACTTCGAGGTGGACTACGCGGCGATCCTGTCCCAGCTGCGAGCGTCCGCGGGCGACGACGTGCTCATCCTGACGACCGCGTACTTCAACCCGCTGCCGTACTGCGGTCTGTCGGAGCAGATCGGCGTGCCGGCACCGGTGCTCGGAATGCTGGGCGAGTTCGTCCTCGAGGGCGGTTCCGGCGGCCCGTTCGGCACCCTCGACGCCGGGCTGAACACCCGGATCCGCGCGGTCGCCGCCCAGTTCGGGGCCGTCACGGTGGAGACGTCAGTGCTCGTCGCGGGTGACTTCGCGGACTGCAAGCACCCGAACGCGATCGGCCACGCGAAGATCGCCGGCGCGTTCGCGGACGTCGTCACCGCGCTGCCCTGAGCTCCGCACCGGACCGCACAGGAGCCCCGCACCGCCTGACGGTGCGGGGCTCCCGCCGTCCCGTCCCGACCGGCGTCAGTCGACGATCGTGAGCGGCGCCGCCCCGAAGGTCAGCCACCCGTCCGGGTTGGTGGAGGAGAACTCCGCCGGGTCGATGGCGTGTCGGTGAACGGTCCGGCAGGGCGGCGCGTTCAGTCGCGCTGGCCGACGACTGCGTCACCGGTGCGCCCGGCGTCCGCCGGTGTCCCGTCCCGTCGTCCGGTGGCCGTGCCGGGGGCGACCGGCAGCGGGACCAACCGGGACGAGCGGCGCAGGAGCTGCCGCGGCGCGCGGCCCGTGACACCGCGGACGGTGGCGGACCGCGAGCGCCCCCCACCCCGCGTGCCGAGGCGCAGGGGTGCTCCGAGGAACTCCCCGAGGGTGACACCGGCGGCGATGCCCAGGCCGATCATGAGGGCGCCGAACAGCCCGGCGAGTCCCGGCACCACGCCGATGTCGCTGCTGCGGTCCACCAGGTCGAACAGGCCGCGGTAGATCGCGAGCCCCGGCAGCAGGGGGACGATGCCGCACACGGAGGTGACGATCGACGGCACCTTGAGGCGCGGGGAGGCCCACTCGCTGACGAACCCGACGACGGTGGCGGCGATCGCGCTCGCGACCGCGGGGCCGACGCCGAGCGAGCTCATGACGCTGAGCACCGCCCAGGAGATCCCGCCGACACCCGCCGCGACGACGACGGCGCGAGGGCGCGCGTACGAGGCCACGGCCCAGGCCAGCGCGACGATCCCGGCGGCGAGCACCTGCACCGCGAGGGGGCTGGTGTTCTGCGGCGGGTCCAGCAGCACGAGCGGTACGCCGAGCCGCTGGGCCACGTCGAGGACGAACCCGATGCCGACGACGATGCCGAGGGTCAGGACGAAGACCTCGAAGGCGCGGGCCCCGGCGGTGATGGGGAAGCCACTGATCGCGTCCTCGGCGGCCCCGACGAGGGACAGCCCGGCGAGCAGCACGACGATCCCGGACGCCACGACGAGGGACGGAGGCAGCACCGCCGGGTCGAACGGCAGCACGGGCCGAGCGATGTAGAGCGCCACGGCGACCAGCGCGGCGACCGCGGCGCCGGCGGCCTGGAGGAAGAACGGCGGGAGGCCGCGCAGGCTGAGGAACCACACGGCGCGGTCGATGACCGCGGTCGTGGCGGCGGCGACGAGGGCCACCGCGGGCCCGCCCCCCAGCAGGATCGCCACGGCACCGGCGAGGGTCGACAGCGCCGCGGTCACCACCCACCGCCGGTAGGTCTGCGGGGCGGAGACGATCGCGTCGAGCCGGTCGTGCGCGGCGTCGACGCGCAGCCGGGCCTCCTCCGGCGGGACGGTGCTGTCGCCGACCTCCCGGGCGAGCTCGACGACGTCCTGCAGGCGCCCGTAGTCGGGGATCCGCTCGGCGACGATCCGCATCATGGTCAGCGGGTAGGCGTCGTCACCGCGGTCGTAGGAGACCGTGATCGACGTGAAGGTCAGGTCCACCTGGGCCCCCCGCAGGCCGAATGCCCTGAGGACCCGGCGGATCGCCAGGGTCACGTCGACGGCGGCGGCGCCGAGGGAGAGCATCGCCTCGCCGACGCGGAGCGCCAGCTCGAGCACCGCGTGGATCGTCGCGGGTTCGAGCTCCCCGGGTCGGGACCGCAGGCCGGTCTGCAGGGTCGGGGGACCTCCGGCGACGCGCCGGACCACGGACCGCGGGACCCACCTCAGAGGCATGCTCCGACCCTAGGGGGGCACCCCGTCCTCGTGTCGCGTCGTGATGGTGACCCCGACCGGCTCACGGTCACCGCGCGCCGAGACGGCAGAGCACGTAGCGACCGGCCCGCTGCGGCGGCGGCTCCGCGACGCGACGGGTGTCCACGACGGCGACCCCGGGCACCGGCGACGCCGCCCAGGCGGGCGCGGACACGACGACGACGTCGACCTGGCCCAGCGCGACGCGGTCCAGGACGGCGCGGCGCAGGACGGGCGACGTCGTCGTGCGTAGCCCCTCCAGGCGGAGCCGTCGGCCGGCCGGGGCTGCCGCGGCGAGCTCCGCCGCGACGAGGGCGGTGGAGGCGTCGTCGTCGGCGACCACGGCGACCGGGCCGGTACGGACCAGATCGAGGACGGCGGCCGCGAGACCCTCCGGACCCGTGCCGAGGTCCGCTCCGGAGACGGTGGCAGCGGTCATGGTGGCCTCCTGGCGACGTGCGGGCGGTGCGAGGGGACCAGCACACCACCGACCACCGACACGACGACGGCGGCCCGCCGTCCCCTCGCCGCGCGACGTCGTCCCTCGCCCTGCCCGCCTGCACCGAGGTGCGCGGACCCGCAGGTCACCGCACCGTTCGCCCCTGTTCGCCACCATCCGCGGCGAGCCCCCGCCTGCGCATCCTCCCAACGGCCTCGCAGCGGATGCGGCTCCGCGCGGCCCTTCCTACCGTCGCCGGGACACCGCGACGGCGCGGTGCCGGTACCGCCGCCCGCCGCCGGGCGCGGTGCCCCGGTCGACCGGCCCGCAGCGGGCCCGGAGGTGCAGCAGCCATGAGGACCACCCGACCCCCGTCCGCACCGGGACGCCCCCGACGCGTCCGTCCCGCCCGGGCCCGCCTCGTCGCGGCCGCCGTCGTCGGCGCGCTGGCCGCGACCCTGGTGCCCGGTGGCGTGGCGTCCGCCGCCGGGCCCGACGCCGCGCGCACGACACCCGCGGCGCGCGCCGCGACCCCGGACACCGCCACGCCGACGGCGATCGGCGAGGCGCTGAGCGGCCTCGGCCTCACCGACGTCGTGGGGCCCCTGCCGGTCACCGCGGACTCCTACCCCTTCGGGGCCGCCGACCACCAGCTCGTCCCGCAGGACCTGGCGAAGGCCGGGTACGTCGAGGAGGAGTACCTGGTCAGCGGCCTGGCGAACGTCTACACGTGGCCGCAGGAGGGCCCCGCGCAGGTCGTGACACCGGACGCGCCCTACACCACGCGCGTCCTCGTGCGGCGGCCCGCGAAGCAGCAGCACTTCAGCGGTGCCGTCGTGGTGGAGATGCTCAACCCGTCGAACTGGTTCGACCTCAACATCGGCTGGGCCCTGACCCACGAGGAGATCATCGACAACGGCGACACCTGGGTGGGCATCACGGCCAAGCCGATCTCCGTGGACGCGCTGCGGACGTTCGACCCCGAGCGCTACGGCGACCTCTCGTTCGCCAACCCGCTGTCCCTGGACGACCCGCGGAACTGCACCACGGTCGCCGCGGACAGCGCGCGGGAGACCGAGAACGGTCTGGTGTGGGACATCTACACGCAGGTCGGGCAGTGGCTGCGCAGCGACGACGCCACCAACCCGTTGACCTACGGCACCGGCACGAGCGCCGTCGAGCTGGCCTACGGTCTCGGCTACTCCCAGACCGGGGGGTACCTGGTCAACTACATCAACGCCGTGCGCCCGCTCGTCGTGGCGGAGACCGGCGAGCAGCCCTACGACGCGTACCTCGTCGCCGTCGCGGGTGGGGCGTTCGCCGGTGCGTACCCGATGAACCAGTGCGAGCCTGCGCCGCCGGCGACCGACCCGCGCCGGCAGATCCAGGACGTCGGCGTGCCGGTCATGCGGGTCATGTCGCAGTCGGACTACCTCCTGGGCATCGGGTCGCGCCGGGCCGACAGCGACGAGCCCGGCGACCGGTACCGCCACTACGAGCTCGCCGGCACGGGGCACGCCACGCCCGAGGAGCTGTACTACTCCGCCGCGTCGGCGGACATCCTCGCCGCCGGCCGTGACGTCCCGCCGATGGCGTGCAACGAGGGGGAGCGCAGCCGTCTGCCCAACGAGATCTTCTTCAACGCCGCCCTGCACAACCTCGACCTGTGGGTTCGCGAGGGCGTCGCCCCGCCGAGCGTCGAGCCCATCCTCGTCCAGGACGGCGCCCCGGTCCTCGACGCGTACGGCAACGTCCAGGGTGGCTGGCGGTCGCCCTACCTCGACGTCCCGACGAGCACCTGGTACGGCCGCGCCACGGGCGCGTCCTTCTGCTTCATCGCCGGCTGGGAGGCCCCGTTCGACGACGCCACGCTGGCGGAGCTCTACCCGAGCCACGGGGCCTACGTCCGTCAGGTCGGCCGAAGCGTGCGCGAGCTCCAGGAGCAGCGCCTGCTCACGCCCTACGACGCGCGACAGCTGAGGGTCGAGGCCGCACGGGCCGACATCCCCTGAGGTCCGCCCGACCGGCGCCCGGCGGCCTGACGCGCCGGAGCGTCGTCCGGAGCCGGGCCGTCCCTGCGCGTGCGGGGGCGGCCCGGCTGTCGGAGGGTGGAGGGAGACCTGTCCCCCCACCGGAGGAGATCTCATGCGCATCCGTGGCCGCGTCGTCGTCGTGACCGGCGCCTCGAGCGGGATCGGCCGGGCGACCGCCCTGGCGTTCGCCGAACGGAAGGCGAAGGCGGTGGTGCTCGCCGCCCGGCGGGAGGAGGCGCTGGAGGACCTGGCGCGCGACGTCGAGCGGGCGGGCGCCCAGGCCCTGGTCGTGCCGGTCGACGTCGCCGACGAGGCCCAGGTGCGCGAGCTCGCGGACCGTGCCGTCGAGCGGTACGGCGGGATCGACGTCTGGGTCAACGACGCGGCGGTGTCCGTGTACGGGTCGGTCGAGGAGCTGCCGCTGGAGGACGTCCGCCGGGTCCTCGACGTCGACGTCATGGGCTACCTGCACGGGATCCGCGCGGTGCTGCCGCTCATGCGCGACCGCGGCGAGGGCGTCATCGTCAACGTCGCCTCCGTCCTGTCGACCGTGCCGCAGCCCTACGGCGCGCCCTACTCGATGGCGAAGGCCGCGGTGCTCGCGCTCGCGGGCAGCGTCCGGTCCGAGCTGCGCCTGGCCGGGCAGAAGGACATCCACGTCGTCTCCGTCCTGCCGGCGACCGTCGACACGCCCTTCTTCCGCCAGGCCGGCAACCACACCGGCCGCAAGCTGCTCGCGATGCCGCCGGTCAACAGCCCGCAGCGGGTCGCCGCCGCGATCGTCGACGCGGTCCGCAAGCCGGAGCGCGAGGTGCTCGTCGGCTCCGGCGCGAAGAGCCTCGTGCGCACCGCGCGCCGGCACCCGGACAAGGCGGAGCGGCTCATCGCCCGGCACGTCGACACCCAGCACCTGTCCCGCCGGCACCGCGTGAGCCCGACGAGCGGGAACCTCCACCGGCCCTCGCCGGTGCACGACGACGCCGCCGTCGAGGGAGGGTGGCGCGGCCGCGGGCGGACCGGCGCCCGCCGTGTCGCCCTCGCCGCCGCCGCGGTGGGCGGGGGGCTCGCCGTGCGGCGGGCCCTGGCCGGGACGGGGACGGGCCGATGACCCACGTCGCCCCGGGCGGCCCCCGCCTCGACCCGCCGACGGCGCCCCCGCTGCCGGCCGACCACGCCCGCGCCGCGGCCGCCGGTGCCGCCGAGCCCGTCGGTGACGGTCGCTCCGCGCCGGGGACCCGCCGCCTGCCGCACGCCTCGGCTCTGGACACCGCACGCGTGCTGGGCCGCGTCGTCGTCCCGCTCCTCGCGCGCGGCGTCATCGTCCGCCGCCCGCCCGCGGTCCGGTGGGCCGAGCGCACCGACGCCGACGCGCACGCCGTCGAGCTCCTCCAGGAGCTGCGCCACACCTACGGCCGCGGCCCGCTGCGGCTGCGGCTCCCGCGGCGGATGGTCGTGCTGCTCTCGCCCGAGCACGTGCACCGCGTGCTGGCCGAGGGCCCCGAGCCGTTCAGCCCGGCGACGAGGGAGAAGCGCGCGGCGCTGTCGCACTTCGAGCCGGACAACGTGCTCATCTCCTCCGCGGAGGACCGGGCCGAGCGCCGGCCGTTCCACGACGCGGCCCTGGACTCGGGGTCCGCACTGCACCGCGGCTCGGCGGCCGCGGTCGCGACCGTCAACGAGGAGATCGACGCCCTCCTCGCGCGGACCGAGGCGAGCGGCCGGCTCGAGTGGGACGACTACGCCCGCACCTGGGACCGGGTCGTGCGACGGGTCACCCTCGGTGACGGCGCCGCCGACGACGAGCAGCTCACCGAGGACCTCGTCGCCCTGCGGGCCGCCGCGAACTGGGCGTTCCTGCGCCCGCAGCGGCGGCGGCTGCGGCGGCGCTTCCACGAGCGCCTCCAGCACCACCTGGACCGTGCCGAGCCGGGCAGCCTGGCCTTCTGGGCCGCCCAGGCGCCGACGACCCCGCGGACGCACCCCAGCCAGCAGGTCGCCCAGTGGATGTTCGCGTTCGACGCCGCGAGCTGGGCCGGCTTCCGCGCGCTCGCACTGCTCGCGGCGCACCCGGAGCAGCAGCGCCGGGCACGGCAGGAGGTCGACGCGGTCGACCTGACGGAGCCGCAGCGGCTGCCCTACCTGCGCTCCTGCGTCCTGGAGTCGCTGCGGCTGTGGCCGACGACGCCCGCGGTCCTGCGGGAGACCACGGCACGCACGCAGTGGGAGGACGGGCCCATGCCGGAGGGCACGAGCATCCTCACCTACGCCCCGTTCTTCCACCGCGACGACGAGCACGTGGAGGCCGCGCATCGCTTCGCCCCCGAGCTGTGGGCGTCCGACCGCTCCGAGAACGACTGGCCGTTCGTCCCGTTCTCCGCCGGCCCGGCCCAGTGCCCCGGGCGCAACGTCGTCCTGCACACCGTGAGCCTGGCGCTCGGGCGGATCCTGCGGGACCGCGAGGTCGAC
The DNA here is from genome assembly GCA_014360395.1 of Actinotalea sp. Classification (GTDB taxonomy): domain Bacteria; phylum Actinomycetota; class Actinomycetes; order Actinomycetales; family Cellulomonadaceae; genus Actinotalea. The sequence continues at coordinate 1,733 of JACIXM010000003.1, read as the reverse complement.
CTCCTCGACGGCCGCCTCCGGCCGGACGAGGACCTGCCCGGCAGCCTGGACATGTTCACGCTGCGCTTCGCGCTCGGTCCCCGGGCCCGCGCGGCCTGAGGGGTCGGCCGCGACCGCGCGGTCAGCCCGCCCCGCGCCGTCAGCCCGCCCCGCGCCGTCAGCCCGGCTGGTCGCCCGCGTCGGGCTCGTCCGCGTCGGGCCTGTCCTGCCGGTCCTCCCCACGCCCGGCGGCCGGCTCCGCGGGCGCTGCCGCCTCGTCGGCGGACTCGCGGGACCGCGTGAACGCGGCGGAGCGCACGACGTCGTCGTGCTCCAGGCCCGCGCCGACGGCGGCCGCGAACGTCGCCAGCCCCGCGGTCAGCCAGGCGAGCCGCCACCACGTGCCGGCGTCCGGCTCGCGTCCCAGCACCTCGGCGAGGACGCCGGCGTCGACGAGCAGCGCCGCCCCCACCAGGGCGACCAGGAGCAGCGTCACGTGCAGCACGAGCACCCCGACGACGACGCTGCCGAGCGTCGCCAGGTCGAAGCGCATGACCCGTCGGCGCTCGCGCTCCCGTCGGGGCCGCTCCCACAGTCGCGCCCCGGCGATGAGGGCCGTCGTGACGGCCGCCGCCGACAGCAGCGAGACCAGCACGAGCCTGCCCGGCCCGGCCGCGTCCCCGAGACGCCACACCCCGGTCGTCAGCAGCGCGAGCAGGACGGCGGCGCCGGCGGCCGTGAGGGCACGGGACAGCGGTGCGAGGAGGCGCCACGGTCGGTTCGCCCGGAGCTGCGCGCCGAGCAGGCCCGCGTCGGTGCGCAGGACGCGCGCCGCCAGCCGGGGCCCCCCGGGTCCGGCCGGGTCGTCGTCGGCGGTCAGCCGGCGCAGGCGGGTGCGGACCTGAGCGGCGGCGTCGTCGTCGCGGGCGGCGGTGTCCGCCACGACGCGCACGTCGAGGAGGTCGCCCACCACCCGCGCGACCGCCCGGTGGGTCCGGGGGCCGACGTCGGTCGTGCCCAGCGCGGGCATGCTGATCAGGCCGACGCCGTGCAGGGGCGCCGTCTGGGTCGCGACGGCGTGCCGCGCCTGGACCAGCGGGACCGCCGTCAGCACGACCGCCACGTGCCAGCCCTCGTCCAGCAGCCGGTCGCGCGCGGCCTCGAGCAGGGCGGGCGGGCTCGGCACGCGGTCGGCCAGGGCGTCCGGCACGACGACGACGTCCCACGCCTCGCCGCCGACCGTGTCGCGCAGCACCGTGTCCAGGTGCAGCAGCTCGTCACCGAGGACCTCCGCGACGCGGGGCGAGACGAGCACGCCGAGCCGGGCCGGTGGCAGCGGCTGCTCCTCCGGCTCGGGGCGGGCGTGGCGCGGTGTCGCGGACGAGGCGGTGTCGGTGTCGGCGGTGCCGAGGGGCAGACCCGTCGGGTCGTCGAGGGGCAGACCTGCCGGGTCGGGTGCCGTGTCGGGCGCCGAGGTGTCGGGCGCCGGGGTGCCGGGCGCGGGGGTGTCGGGCGCGGGGGTGTCGGGCACGTCGCCACGGCCGGCCGAGGGCTCGGGCGTGGCGGCCGGCTCGGGCGTGGCTGGGCTCGGCGGGACCGGGGTCCCGGGTGCGGCGCCACGGGTGAGGGGCGGCTCGGTCGCGGTCGGGGCCGGCGGGACGTCCTCGGTCCGCCGGCCCTGGGGCGGGACGACACCGGGCCGCAGGGTCGCGTCGACGTCGTCCTCCGGGCCCGCCTCGGGCACGGGCGTCGCG
>JACIXM010000299.1 GCA_014360395.1 Actinotalea sp. | reverse complement strand
CGCGAGGGTGGGCCAGGGGCGACGTCGTCGCCGGTCACCGGCATCCCGCTGCTCGATGCGGCACTGGACCGCGCCGTCGCCGTCCCGTCCGCAGTCATCCACGCGCACGTGGACCGCCTGCGCCGCCGCAACCCCGAGGCCTCCCCCGCCCAGATCGTGGCGCTGCTCGAGCGGCAGTACCTGCTCGCGGTGTCGACGTCCGGCGGCGCGGTCGGTGCCGCCGCGGCGGCCCCGGCGATCGGCACCGGCGTCGGCGTGGCGCTGACCAGCGCCGAGGTCGCCACGTTCTTCGGGGCGTCGTCGGCGTTCGCCCTCGCGGTCGCGGACGTGCACGGCATCGGGATCGAGGAGACGGCCCGCCGCCGCACGCTGCTCATGGCGACGGTCCTCGGCGACCAGGGCAGCAAGGCGATCAGCGGCGAGGTCGGCCTCAACGGGAGCTGGGCGCGCACCCTCCTGGTCAACATGCCGACCACGACGATCAAGCGCGTCAACGCCCGCCTCGCGCGGCGGTTCCTGCGCCGGCAGGCCGCCAAGCAGGGGGCACTGGCGTTCGGGCGACTCGTCCCCTTCGGCATCGGTGCCGTCATCGGGGCCACCGGGGCGCGCGCGCTCGGCCGGACCGTCGTGCACTCGGCCCGGCAGGCGTTCGGCCCGCCGCCGCACCGCTTCCCCCGCATCATCGAGGTCGCGGCCGGCCACACCGCCCCGCCCTCGCTCCCCGACGGCCGCGACGTCCGACTCGTCGAGACGTCCCCGGACCCGCGGAGCCGTCCGGACGACACCTGGCAGATCTGACCGGAGCCGAGCCCTACGGGTGAGGGTTGGAGCCGATATCCGACTCCAACCCTCACCGTTGGTCCGCCGTCACCCGCGACGGTGGGCGGGCAGACTCACCAGCGGCCGTGCACGTGCTCCCGGATGCGCTCGTCGTAGACGCGGCGCAGCGCGTCCTGCTGCTCGGCGGTCAGCGGCGCGAGGTCGGCCGCGGCGGCGTTGGCCCGCGCCTGGTCCGGCCGGCTCGCGCCCGGGATGACCGTGGTGACG
>JACIXM010000298.1 GCA_014360395.1 Actinotalea sp. | reverse complement strand
CGCCGCCAGAGAGCTCGCCGCGCACGGCATGACCAGCCTCGCGCGGGTCGCCGAGCACTCCCGCCGGGAGCTCCTCGCCATCCACGGCGTCGGCCCGAAGGCGGTGACGATCCTCGGCGACGCGCTGGCCGCGCGAGGGCTGGCCTACCGCGAGGACTGAACGGCACGCGCGAACGACTGCGACCGGGCGCCGCCGGGTCTAGCGTCCCAGCATGAGCGCACCGAAGGTCCTGTTCATCGGCGGCACCGGCATCATCAGCTCCGCCTGCTCCGCCCTGGCCGTCGAGCGCGGGCTCGACCTCTACGTCCTCAACCGAGGGACGACGTCGTCGCGGCCGCTGCCGGAGGGGGCGACCCTCCTCCAGGGCGACATCCGCGACGTCGGATCGGCGCGGGCGGCGCTCGGCGACCACGAGTTCGACGCCGTCGTCGACTGGGTGGCCTTCACCCCGGACCACGTGCGCACGGACCTGGAGCTGTTCCGCGGGCGCACGGGCCAGTACGTGTACATCTCCTCGGCGTCGGCGTACCAGACACCCCCGGAGCGCCTGCCGATCACCGAGTCCACCCCGCTGCGCAACCCGTTCTGGGAGTACTCCCGCAACAAGATCGCGTGTGAGGACGTGCTCGTGCAGGCGTACCGCGACGAGGCCTTCCCGGCGACGATCGTCCGGCCGTCGCACACCTACGACCGGACCCTGGTCCCGCTCGACGGCGGCTGGACCGCCGTGGAGCGCATGCGGCAGGGCAAGCCGGTCGTCGTGCACGGCGACGGCACGTCCCTGTGGACGCTGACCCACCACACGGACTTCGCGCGCGGCCTCGTGGCGCTGCTGGGCCACCCGCGCACGCTCGGTGAGGCGTTCACCATCACCGGCGACGACGTCCTCACCTGGGACCAGATCACCCGCGCCCTGGCCGCCGCGGCGGGGGTGCGCGACCCGCGGATCGTGCACGTCCCGTCCGACGTCATCTCCGCCGAGGATCCCGACTGGGGCGCCGGCCTGCTCGGCGACAAGGCCCACTCCGCCGTGTTCGACACGGCGAAGATCCGCAGCATCGCGCCCGACTTCACGACGACGGTCCGCTTCGAGCAGGGCGCCCGCGAGATCGTCGAGTGGCACGACGCGGACCCTGCCCGTCGGGTCGTCGACGAGCGGCTGGACGCGCTCATGGACCGCCT
>JACIXM010000297.1 GCA_014360395.1 Actinotalea sp. | reverse complement strand
CCGCGCGAGGCTGGTCATGCCGTGCGCGGCGAGCTCTCTGGCGGCGGTCTTCCCGATCGCGTGGGGCAGGTCCCCGACGGGCCGGACGTCCGGGGTGTCGGCCATGTCGCGCCTCCTCCTCGCGGACCCGCCCGAGGGGGACCGCCGTCGCGTGAAGCCGTTGCAGCGACCTTCCCACGAGAGGAGCTCACCTCGGCAGCTGGGGGGAACCCCAGGGTAGGCACGGCCGGGTGCGCCGGACTCAGCCGAAGGTGAGCCCGTAGCGCTCGACGATCTCCTCGGTGCCGCGGAGGTCGATGTCGGCCCCGTAGGCGGCGGCGAGGGCCACGATGTCGACATCCGGGTCGGTGGCCATGACGCGGAAGGCCGCCTCGAGGCCGCCCGGCACGATGATCTCCAGAAGGCGAGCCGGCTCGTCGTCGGCGTTCCAGAACGTGTGCCACTCGTGGCGCGGCTTGAAGACCAGCTCCCCCGGCTCGGCGATGACCAGGTCATCGCCCGCCTGGATGTGGACCCGCCCCTGGAGCACGTAGCTGAACTCGTCCTCGCGGGTGTGGCGGTGCAGCGGACCCGCCATGGAACGCGGCGCGAGCAGGTGCTCGACCACCGCCGCTCCGCCACCCGCGTCCGACGCGTCGACGAGGTACCTGTCCCGGACGCCGGCCGGCGGACCGAGCACCTCGCCCTGGCCGGCCCGGATGACGCGCCGGCGCGGGGCCGGGGCGTCCTGCTCGCCACGGTACGGAAGGGCTGGGGAGGTCATGCTGCCCAGCATCGTGCTGCCCCCGGTCTGGTCACCATCCCCCGGATCTGGTACTCCGAAGGCATGAGCCGCGTGCGGACCCTGGACGCCCTGGAGCGGGTCGCCCGACGGGGCTCGGACCTGGTGACCTTGTGGCGCGACGTCGGCCGCCTCCTCGCCCCGGCCGTCCCGCACGCCCACGCTCCCTGCTTCTTCACCGTCGACCCGACGTCCCTGCTCATCACCAGCCACTTCCAGGAGGGCATGGCCGAGATCCCGGCGGCCTGGCTCGCCCGGGAGTACGCAGCCCCGGACGCCAACTCGATGCTGGACGTCCTGAGGTCCGCGGGCGGGACGGGCACGCTGCACGACGCCACCGGGGGCCGGCCGGAGCTGTCCCGCAAGTTCCACGAGGAGATGCAGCCCTTCGGGGTGGACCAGGAGCTCCTCGTCGCCCTCCGCACGCGTTCCGGGGAGGCGTGGGGCGTCGTCGGCCTCTACCGGGAGGCGGGGGCACCGCTGTTCGACGCCGACGACGCCACCCTGCTGCGCAGAGCGGCGCCC
>JACIXM010000296.1 GCA_014360395.1 Actinotalea sp. | reverse complement strand
CCGGACGCGGGTGGCCGGGCACCGCAGAGAAGGGCGCCGGACGGACGGGCAGACCGGCGCCCACCGGCACCCCGGGAGCCCGTCGGACCGGCCGGCGCCCCGGGCTCCACCACCACGGTGCGGCCCGGTCGCCGGGCGCCCGCGCTGATCCTCGCCGGCGTCTGCGCCGTGGCGGTCGTCGCGGTGTGGCGGGCGTTCGTCACCACCCGCACCGGTCAGCTGCTGGAGCAAGCCGCGTTCGAGGGCTCCGAGCTGGGCGCGAGCCGGCTGTGGCTCGTCGCCGAGCCCGTGCTGGAGATCATCTCGCTGCCGTTCGTGGCGCTCGTCCTCCTGGTCGCGATGCTGCTGGCGGTCCTGCGGGGTCGGGTCCTCCTGGCCGTGCAGATCGCGGTCCTCATGGCCGGCGCGAACCTGTCGACCCAGCTGCTCAAGCACGCCCTGCTCGACCGGCCCGACCTCGACGTCGGCGACCGGCTCGCCAACGCCCTGCCCAGCGGGCACACGACCGCGGCGGCGTCCGTGTCGGTGGCGCTGCTCTTCCTCCTGCCCCCGCGGTTCCGGCCCGTCGGGGCCGTCGTCGGCGTCCTCTACACGGGTGCGACCGGCATCTCGACGCTGGTCGGCCAGTGGCACCGGCCCAGCGACGTCGTCGCGGCCGTGCTCGTCGTGGGCGCCTGGGCGGGGCTGGCCGCGGCGCTCGGCACGGGCGCGCGACCGCGCACGGACCGGGGCGCCGGGCGGTGGACCGTGGGCACCGTCGTCACCGTGCTCCTCACCGGCGGCGTCGTCGCGGGGATCGCGGCGGTCGTGGCCCTGCAGCGCAGCCTCGACCACCTCGCGGACGGGCTGGACCTCGCCTCCCGGGCCGACCTGCTCACCGCGTACGGAGGCGGCGCGCTGGGCTTCGTGACCGCGACCTGCGTCGTCGTCGCCGCCGTCCTCCTGGCGCTCGAGACGGCCGAGCCACGGCGCGTCGCGACCCCCCGGGGCTGACCGGGCAGCGCGCCCCACCCGTCCCCGGGAACCGGCTCCGGACCGACCGATCTTGACGTGAGCAC
>JACIXM010000295.1 GCA_014360395.1 Actinotalea sp. | reverse complement strand
GGTGGGTCACTGGACGGGGACGCCGGCAGGGTCCAGCGCCCCCGCTGTCCGCGGGGTCGCCGCGGAGAACGGCGGCGTGCACGGCGGGGAGGTGAATCTCGTCCTGCCGGACCTGTCCGGCGTGACCGTCCTCGGCGGCATGTCGGGCCGGACGCTCCTGCTCCTGGGGCTCGGCGTCTGCGCCCTCGGGCTCGCTTTCGGCCTGGTCGTGTACCTCCAGCTCCGCCGGCTGCCCGTGCACCGGTCCATGAGCGAGGTCGCCCACCTCATCTGGTCCACGTGCAAGGCGTACCTGGCCCAGCAGGGCAAGTTCCTGCTGGTGCTGTGGGGCTTCATCGCCGCCGTCATCGTCACGTACTACGGCGTGCTCGTCGGGCTGCCGTGGGGCCGGGTCGCGGTCGTCATCGCCTTCAGCCTCATCGGCATGGCCGGCTCGTACTCGGTGGCGTGGTTCGGGATCCGCGTGAACACCCTGGCCAACTCGCGCACGGCGTTCGCCTCGCTGGGCGGCAAGCCGCTGCCGGTCCACCAGATCCCCATGCGCTCGGGGATGTCGATCGGCATGGTGCTCATCAGCCTCGAGCTGCTGATCATGCTGATCATCCTGCTGTTCCTCCCGGCGGACCTCGCGGGCGCCTGCTTCATCGGCTTCGCCATCGGCGAGTCCCTGGGTGCCGCGGCCCTGCGCATCGCCGGCGGCATCTTCACCAAGATCGCCGACATCGGCTCCGACCTCATGAAGATCGCCTTCAAGATCAAGGAGGACGACGCCCGCAACCCCGGCGTCATCGCCGACTGCACCGGCGACAACGCGGGCGACTCCGTCGGCCCGAGCGCGGACGGCTTCGAGACCTACGGCGTCACCGGCGTCGCGCTCGTCACCTTCGTGCTCCTGGGCGTGGGCGACCCGACCATCCAGGCCGCGCTGCTCGTGTGGCTGTTCGTCGTGCGCGCCGTCATGGTCGTCGCGTCGGCACTCTCCTACCTCGCCAACGACGCGTGGACCCGGGCCCGCTACTCCGGCGCCGAGCGGATGAACTTCGAGACGCCGCTGACGACGCTCGTGTGGCTCACGTCGCTGGTGTCGATCGCTGCCACGTACTTCACGACCTGGGCGGTCCTGTCCCCCAGCACCGGCGACGGCCTGTGGTGGAAGCTCGCGTCGATCATCAGCTGCGGCACCCTCGCCGGCGCGCTGATCCCCGAGCTCGTCAAGGTCTTCACGTCCACCCACAGCAAGCACGTGCGCGAGGTCGTCAAGAGCTCCCGCCAGGGCGGGGCGTCGCTGACGATCCTGTCCGGCCTGGTCGCCGGCAACTTCTCCGCGTTCTGGCTCGGCACCGCCGTCGTCGGCCTCATGGGCGCCGCGTTCGGCATCAGCGGCCTGGGCCTGGAGACGGTCATGGTCGCCCCGGCGATCTTCGCCTTCGGGCTGGTCGCGTTCGGGTTCCTCAGCATGGGGCCGGTCACCATCGCGGTGGACTCCTACGGCCCGGTCACCGACAACGCCCAGAGCGTCTACGAGCTGTCGACGATCGAGGAGATCGCCGGCATCGACGAGGAGCTGCGCCGCGAGCACGGCCTGGAGCCGCAGTGGACGCGCGCCAAGCTCATGCTGGAGGAGAACGACGGCGCCGGGAACACCTTCAAGGCGACCGCCAAGCCCGTGCTCATCGGGACCGCCGTCGTCGGCGCCACCACCATGATCTTCTCGATCGTCATGGCCCTGACCGACTCGCTCACCACGGGCCTGGAGAACCTGTCCCTCCTGCACGCCCCGCTGCTGCTCGGCCTCATCGCGGGCGGCGCGGTGATCTTCTGGTTCACCGGAGCGTCGATCCAGGCCGTCACGACGGGCGCCTACCGCGCGGTCGAGTTCATCCGGACCACGATCCGCCTGGACGGCGTGACGCGCGCCAGCGAGCAGGACTCGCGCCGGGTCGTGGAGATCTGCACCCAGTACGCGCAGCAGGGCATGCTGACGATGTTCCTCGGGGTCTTCTTCCTCACCCTGTCCTTCGCGTTCGTCGAGCCGTTCTTCTTCATCGGGTACCTCATCTCGATCGCCGTCTTCGGCCTCTACCAGGCGATCTTCATGGCGAACGCCGGCGGGGCCTGGGACAACGCGAAGAAGATCGTCGAGGTCGACCTGCACGCCAAGGGCACGGCGCTGCACGACGCGACGATCGTCGGCGACACCGTGGGCGACCCCTACAAGGACACCTCGTCGGTCGCGCTCAACCCGGTCATCAAGTTCACGACCCTCTTCGGCCTGCTGGCCGTCGAGCTCGCGGTGAGCCTCACCGCGCAGGGCCGCCAGACGCTCGTCGGGATCCTCGCCGCGGCGTTCTTCGCCGTCGCCCTGTACTTCGTGCACCGGTCCTTCTACGGGATGCGGATCCGCACCGCCCTCGAGGACGAGCCGGAGCCGGCCGCAGGTCCGGCACCGGGCGGCCTGGCCGACCACCCCACCACCACGGCGCCGTCGGCGCTCGCCGGACAAGGAGCTGAGCAGCGATGAAGCTCGCGATCAAGTACGACTCCGCCGTCGTCGACCCGGACGGCGTGGTGACCGGCCACGACGCCGGCGCGACCCTCGTCCGGCGTCTCCTGCGGGTCTTCCCCGGCGCCCAGATCGTCGGCAGCGGGCCCCGCCGGTACCCGGACCTGGACGTCCTGCCGCTGGAGTTCGTCGACGCGGCGAACACCGTGGTGCTCGACATGGACGTCATGGACTCCCTCTGCGTGTGGCAGACGCTGCGCCGCAGCCACCCCGAGCCGCGGCTGATGAACTTCGTGTGGTTCCCCACCTCGCAGATGCGGCACCCGGTCGAGCGGTCGACCCTGGCCCTGTCCTGCGCGAGCTTCCCGACGTTCGCCAACTCCGAGCGCACCGCGATCGAGATCCGGGAGATCGTGGACTTCTGGACCGTGCCGCAGCTGGCGGAGAAGGCCCGCATCGCGTGGGTCAACCTCGGGATCCGCCTGGAGCACGTCCAACCACGCAGCACCACGGACGAGCCCGTGGTGCTGTACCCGGCGATCTACCTGTCCGAGCGCAAGAACCCCCGCCTGTTCCTCGACGTCGTCGAGCGCGTCGCCAAGCGCACCCCGATCCGCGTCGAGGCGCGCCTGCACGAGTCGCACCTCATCTCCGAGCAGGCGATGCGCCTGTCGCGGCAGCGCTGGGCGTGGGTCGGTCCGCTGACGGCGACGCGCGAGGACTACTGGCACGCGCTCGCGCGCACGACGGCGTTCCTGGCGACCGCCGTCGAGGAGTCCTACGGCCTGGAGTACATCGAGGCGCTCGTCGCGGGCGCCGTCGGCATCTTCCCGGACCGGCCGTGGGCCCGGGCGCTGCTGCCGGAGTGCTACCCGTTCTTCTACACGACGGCGGCACAGGCCGAGGCCCTGCTGCTGCGCGCGGTGACCGACCCGGCCGGGTGCCTGGCCGAGATGGACGGCGCGTGCGGCGGCTTCCAGGACTGGTTGCGGGCCAGGCACGACGACGACCTGTTCGAGCGGGCCATCGCCGACCGCGTGCACGAGTGGTTCGGCGACGTCCCGGCGGTGGTTCCGGGTCGCTGACCCGCCTCAGCCTCGCAGGGGGTCCTCCGGCCCGTACGGCATCACCGTGAGCCGGCGGGAGTTCGTGACCAGCACGTCGTAGGTGTGCGCCTCGAGGCTCTTCGGGGTGTCGCTGCCGGCGCGCAGGAACCGCCCGGACAGGGGGTCCAGGTCGCCGTCGCCGATCGCGACGAGCAGGTCGACGCTCGCCTCGACCGGGGTCCACTCCTGGCGCTCGTCGTGCAGCGGCATGGCCTCGGTCATGTCGGTGCGCACGACCCCGGGAGCCAGGTCGAACGTGCGGATCCCCTGGTCGCGGTACTGCACGTCCACGAGGGTCGTCAGCCGGGCCAGCGCACCCTTGCTGATGCCGTAGCCGGCGTACTGGCGCGACGCCGCGTACCCGGAGCCGGAGTTGATGTTGACGACGCGGCCGCCGCCGCGCGCCACCATGCCCCCGAGCAGCGCCTGCGTGAGCAGGAGCGGACCGCGGACGTTGACCTCGATGACGCGCCAGGTGTCCTCGACGTCCGTGTCCAGGAGCGGGCCCTCGGTGCGCTCGATGACGCCCGCGTTGTTGACGAGCAACCCGACGCCCCCGAGGTCGGCGAACGCCTCCTCGACGCGCCGCGCCCCTCCTGCACCGCGGCGCCGTCCGTCAGCTCGACCGGGACGACGACGGTGCGCGGCGCCTCGCGGCCGGCGTCGGCGGCCGCGGTGGCGATCGCCTGGGCGACGGCCTCCAGGTGCTCGGGCGTCCGGCCCAGCAGGGCGACGGCGTAGCCGTGCTCGGCCAGCCCCAGCGCGAGGCCTCGACCGATGCCGCGGCCGGCGCCCGTGACGACGGCGGTTCGGGGAGCGGAGATCCGGGGAGCAGTCATGCCCCCATCGTGCCCGGATCCGCGCGCCGGAGCCCGATGATCGTCCGGCGGTTCGCCGGATCCGGTGACCGGCGGCGGCCCCCGGGTGCGCGGGAACTCGACCGGTCGACCCGCGCGGGGCCCGCCCGGACCGCCCCGTTCAGGTCCCTGGCACCGGGGGCCGGAGCAGGAGGATGCTGGACGGGTGAGGCGCTCCGGGTCGGCGTCGCCCTCGCGGACGTGGCGGGTGCTGCTGCTCGGCCTCACGCTCGCGGTCGGCGCGTCCGGCTGCGGCGGGGCCGGGGAGCCCTCCGGCGCGCCCACAGCGCCCGCCCCGGCGGTCACCGTGACGCCCGGCCCGGACGCCACCCGCTCGCACCCGCCCGAGCCCGCCACCCCGAGCCCGGCACCGAGCCCCTCCGCGAGCGCGGCCCCCGCCCCGACGACGCCCCCCTCACCCACGCCGACGACACCTCCGACCACCCCCGGCCCGCCGCCGCCCCCGCCGCCGTCGGCCTGCACCGCCCCGGCCGCGCTGCGCGGGGTGGACTGGGAGCGCATCCCCACGACGAGCAAGGTCGTCGCCCTGACGTTCGACGGCGGGTCGTCCGACGCCGGGGTGGCGAGCATCCTCGCGACCCTGCGGGTGGAGGGCGTGCCCGCGACCTTCTTCGTCACCGGCGACTTCGCGCGCCGCTACCCCGCCCAGGTCGCCGCCATGTCCGCCGCCGGGCACCGGATGGGCAACCACAGCGACCACCACGACCACTACCCGGAGCTGACGAACGCCGAGATCGCCGCCGACCTCGCCGCGGCGGAGGCCGCGATCACCGCGACCGGGGCCCGGGCGGCGTGCCCGCTGTTCCGCTTCCCGTTCGGCGACCGCACGACGGCCGACGTCGCGGCCGTCAACGACGCGGGCTACGTGCCGGTGCGCTGGACGGTGGACTCCCTCGGCTGGACCGGCACGTCACGGATGACCGTGCAGGCCGTCGTCGACCGGGTGCTGGACGCCGCGACCCCCGGCGCGATCGTCCTGCTGCACGTGGGCGCCCACCCCGACGACGGCACGACCTTCGACGCCGACGCGCTCCCGGCGATCATCGCCGGGTTCCGGGCCCGCGGGTATTCCTTCGTCACCCTCGACCGGCTCCTGGGCTGAGCCGGGTCAGGGCTCCAGCTGCACGGGCCGGGACATCGTCAGCAGCGCGAGGCCCTCGCGCAGGGGGCGGCCCAGCTCGTCCTCGACGAACGGCTCGGACTCCCCGATGAGCACGAAGTCCCGGCGCTGGTACCAGGCGATGAGCTCGTGACGCTCGTTCAGGACGCTGAGCCGCAGGTCCGGCACCTGCCACGCGCGCGCCCAGAGCGTCGCGGCGTCCAGCACGCGCCGGCCGATCCCCCGGCCCTGGTGCCCCGGCCGCACGGCGAACATGCCGAAGTAGGCGTGCTCGTCGTGCTTGGTCAGGTGGCAGCAGGCGAGCAGGCCGTCGTCGTCCTCCGCCAGGAGCACGACGCTGTCGGGCGCCGCGACCAGGGCGCGCACGGCGTCGGCGTCGGTCCGCGTGCCCGCGACCAGGCCGACCTCCGTCGTCCACCCCTCGTGGCTCTCCTCCCCGCGGTAGGCGGCGTGCACGAGGGCCGCGACCTCCTCGGCGTCGTCCGCCGTCGCGGCGCGGATCGGCTGGCCGTCGGGCTGGACGACGACGTCCTCCGGCGGCTCGGGCAGCGTCTCGAGGACGTCGCTCACAGCCCGTCCGCGACGGCGGCGGCGACGTGCAACCAGGCCTCCCGGGTCTGCCGGGACAGCGCGTCGACGTCCAGCGGCCCGCCGGAGACGAGCGACGCGTCGTAGGGCACGTCCAGGACCGCCCGCGTGAGCCGGCCGAAGTGGTCGTGCAGCCGACCGTGCAGAGCCGGGTCGCGGCGGGTGGCCGGGTCGGACAGGACCGTGACGGCCCGTCGCACGACGTCCTCCTTGCCCGCGGCGCGCAGCGCGTCCAGCGCCCAGGCGGCGGACTGGGAGGTGTCCTCGCGCACGGTCGAGACGACGACGACCTGGTCGGCCACGTCGATCGCCGCCTGCCAGTTGGAGGCCCGCATGTTGTTGCCGGTGTCCACGACGAGGATCCGGTAGAAGCGCTGCAGGGTGCGGTGCAGCGACCGGAACGCGAAGGCGTCGATCGACGCGGCCGAGGCGGCGTCCTCGTCGGAGGCGAGGACGTCGAACTGCGCGCTCTGCGCCCGGACGTACGCGTCGAGGTCACCCACCCGCACCGACGTCGGGTCCTCGAACCGGTGCAGGTCGTCCAGCAGGTCGACGGCCGTGCGCTGGTGGGTGCCGTGCTCCGAGCGCCACCCGAGCGTGCCGCGCGTCTCGTTGTTGTCCCACGCGAGCGTGGAGCGGCCGCGGTGACTGCCGAACGTCGCCGCGAGGAGCAGCGTCGCCGTGGTCTTGTGCGCGCCGCCCTTGGGGTTGATGACGACGACGGTCCGGGGCCCGTCGAGCCGGCGCTGCACCGCGGCGACGGACTCGCGGACACGCTGCTCGTCCGGCCCGGGCGGGAAGGCGAGCAGACCGCCCGTGGCCCGGCGGACGACGGCGCGCCAGCCCAGCTCCGCCGGGCCCTCGGCGGGGCGGGGACGGGAGGCGAGCAGGTCGTCCAGCGTCGGCAGCGCACCGCCGACCGTGGGCGACGTGCCCGCTCCGGGCACCGCGCCGACGGCGGGCGGCGCACCGAGGACCGGCCCGGTGCCCGCGGCGCCGGCGGCCGGGGCGTGGGGCGTCGCCGGAGGGCGGGGCGCAGCCGGGGCGTCGGGCGCGGACGGCGGTGCCGACGCCGCGGCGGGGCGGACCGGTCCCTGGATCGTCCAGGTCGGTCCGACCGACGGGGTCGGCGCCGACCCGGGGGCCCCGGCCGGGCGCGGCGGCGCGGCGTCCGGTGCGACCCGGGGCACGGGACCGGTGCTCGAGACGTCGTCGGGCGGCGGGGCGACGCGCGGCACGGGGCGGCGCGTCAGCGGCGTCCGGACGACCTGGCTGGGCGGGACGGGGCCCTCCCAGCGCACGTCGT
>JACIXM010000294.1 GCA_014360395.1 Actinotalea sp. | reverse complement strand
GGCGCGGGGTGCCCGAGCACTCCCGCCCGCTGAGCACGACGCCGGCCCCGGCCCCCACGAGGGGGCCGGGGCCTGCGTCGTCAGCGCCGGAGCGCGGTCAGCGGCGGGCCGCTGGGGTCAGCGGCGCGTGAGGACCTGCGTCAGCTCGTCGAGCCGGGTCTCGCCGCCGGTGGCGTCGGGGGACTCGGTCGGGTCCGGCGAGGAGGTCGCGTCGTCCGCGAGGTCCTCGAGGTCACCGTCCGCGAGCGGCGTCAGGCGCAGCTCGTCGTCGTTGCAGTCGAAGGCGAAGCGCTGGTCGACCGCGTAGCTGTCGCGGTCCAGCGCGTCGGTGCCCGGCAGGTCGTACTGCTGACCGGCGAGCTCGGCCCGGACCTCGGACTCCAGGCCGCTCACGTCGAGGTCGGTGACGGACATCGTGTCGCCGTCGACGGTGTAGGTGCCCTCGACCGTGCCGTCGAGCCGCACCGTCAGCAGGACCTCCTGCTCGGTCCCGCCGCCGTCGACCATGAGGACGACCTCGGTGACCTGGTCGTCGTACTCGGTGGTCATGGTGGAGCCGTCGAACTCGATCACGTGCTCGCCGGTCACGGTGACGTCCGGGTCGGCCTGGAACTCGCCCACGTCGAGCGCCTCGAGCGTCTGCCGTTCGATCGCCTCGAGGTCGCCGTCCCACTCGCCCTCGACGCAGCCGGCGTCGCCGCTCGCGACGGCGTCGTCGTCCTCGTCGTCGTCCTCCGTGGGGGACGGCGAGCTCGTGGTGTCCGGCGCCGTGGGGGCGTCCGTGTCACCCGCGGTGCCGCCTCCGGTGTCGGCGCACGCGCCGAGGAGGAGGATCCCCGCCCCGGCCAGGGCGGGCAGCATGGTCATCCTGGTCCTGCGCATCCGTCTTCTCCCTTCCTGCGCACCGCACTCGCGGGAGGGTTCTGCCTCGCGAAGCTGGGGCGGCGCTCCGGTCCTCACCGTCACACGGGTCGCTCCGGCGCGCACCCTGAGGGCCTCCGACCTGCGACGACACCGGTGTCACGCAGCAGCGCGTCGACCGGCTGGTGCATGCCCGCCGCGTCGCGGTGGAATAGGGCCCGTGCCCCCTCTGCGCGTCGCCACCTGGAACCTCCGGCAGCTCAAGGACGACCGTGCCGCCGTGGTCGACGTCCTGCGCTCGCTCGAGGCGGACGCCGTCGCGGTGCAGGAGCCGCCGCGCGGCCCGGCCGGGCGCCGTCGTCTGCGCCGCCTCGCCCACGAGGCCGGTCTCGCGGTCGCGGTCGCCGGCGGCGGTGCGCGGACGACGGCGCTGCTGGTGCGCCCCGGGCTGCCGGTCCACGGCGCCCGGTCGATGCGCCTGGCGTGGCGGCCGGGCCGGACCCGCCGCGGCCTCGCCTACGCCGAGGTGGCGGGGCTGCGCGTGATCAGCGTGCACCTCGGGCTGACCGACGCCGAGCGCCGTCGCCATCTCGTGCGCCTCGGTCACGTCGTCCGCTCCACCACGAGCCGGGGCGTCGTCCTCGCCGGTGACCTCAACGAGGAGCCGGGCGGGCCGACCCGGCGGGCGCTCGAGCTGCACCTGCGCGACGCGACGGCGTCCGTGGGGGCGACCTTCCCGACGCGCCGGCCGCACCGGCGCCTGGACGCGATCCTGGTCAGCCCCGGTCTGCGGGTGAGCGGGGCGCGGCGGGTCCAGGACGAGCGGACGCGGGTGGCCAGCGACCACCTGCCCGTCGTCGTCGACGTCGCGCTCCCGTGACCGGCGGCCCGCAGGACCGCCCGGACGACACGGGCCGGCCCGCCCCCCCGCACGACCCGACGCCCCTGCTGGACGCGCTGCGCGCGGACCTCGCACCGTTCACCGTCGACGCCGTCGAGGAGCTCCTCGGTCCCGTCGCGGCGGCCGCCCTGCACCGGGAGCAGGCGGTCCCGGCCCTGCGTGCCCTGGGTGAGCTGCCCGTCGCCGGTCGGCCGGTGACCCCGCTCGCGGACCCCGTGACCACGCTCGTGCGGGCGTTCGTCCTGGGCCGGCCCGTGCGCCGGGGCGACCTGGACCGGGCTCTGCCGCGCCTGACCGCCGACGGCGCCGAGCACCTCGGCCTGGTCGCCGCCGCGGGGGCCGCCGACGACGACGCCGTGCACGCCCGGGTGGACCTGCGCCCGTACCGGGCCGTCGACGGCACCGGCACCGTGGACTGGTGGCTCGCCTCGGACCTGGGCGAGCTCGCGACCGGCCGGGGCCTGCGACCCGACCACGTCCTCGGCGTGGGCGGCGCCTCGACGACCCTCGCGCAGGTGACCGTCCGGCGGCCGCGGCGCCGGGCCCTCGACGTCGGCACCGGCTGCGGGATCCAGGCCCTGCACGCAGCGCGCCACAGCGACGCCGTCGTCGCCACGGACCTCTCCGCCCGCGCCCTGGCGTTCGCCCGGTTCAACGCCGCGCTGGCGGGCGTGGCCCTGGACCTGCGGCGCGGCTCGATGCTCGAGCCCGTCGCGCAGGACGAGCCGTTCGACCTCGTCGTGTCGAACCCGCCGTTCGTCATCACCCCGCGGGCGCCGGGTGCGGTGGCCGGTGCCACCGGGGCGGGCGCGCCGCTGCCGGTGTTCGAGTACCGCGACGGCGGCCGCGCGGGCGACGACCTCGTCGCCGACCTCGTCCGGGACGTGGGGTCCGTCCTGGCGCCGGGTGGCGTCGCGCAGCTGCTCGGCAACTGGGAGCACCGTCGCGGCGAGGGCTGGCAGGAGCGGGTCGGCGCGTGGCTCGACGCGTCCGGCCTGGACGGCTGGGTGGTGCAGCGGGAGGTCCAGGACCCGGCGGAGTACGCCGAGACCTGGCTGCGCGACGGCGGCACGACCCCCGAGCGCGACCCGGGCGGCTGGGCTGCCGCCTACGGCGCGTGGCTCGACGACTTCGCGGCGCGGCAGGTCGAGGCCGTGGGGTTCGGGCTCGTCCTCCTGCGCCGCCCGACCACGCCCGACCGGCCCGCCCTGCGGCGGCTGGAGGAGCGCACCGGCCCGGTGCAGCAGCCCCTCGGCCCGCACCTCGCCGCTGCGCTCGACGCGCACGACCTGCTCGCGGCCACCGACGACGACGCCCTGCTCGCCCGGGCGCTGACGGTCGCCCCCGACGTGACCGAGGAGCGTCACCTCGTGCCCGGCGCCGCGGACCCGACCGTCGTGCTGCTGCGGCAGGGCGGTGGCTTCGGCCGCGTCGTGCGGGCCGGCACCGCGCTGGCGGGCCTGGTGGGGGCGTGCGACGGCGAGCTGACCGTCGGCCAGGTGGTCGGTGGGATCGCCGTGCTGCTCGACGTGCCGGTCGACGCCCTGCGGGCCGAGCTGGTGCCCCAGGTCCGCGAGCTCGTGGCGGACGGTCTGCTGCTCCCGGCCTGAGGCGGCCCGCCGGTCAGGAGTGGTCGGGGGTGTGCTGGTGGAGCGCCAGCCGCCAGCCCTCCGGGCGCCGGACGTAGAGGCTGCTGATCAGCGCGTCGTAGACGGTGCCGTCACGCCGGGCGGTGACGCGGTACGTGAGGAGCGCGACGCCGTCGGCCGGCCGGCGCACCGTGGGGCCCGCGAGGGCGAAGCCCTCCCACGGCGCGCCCGCCATCGTCGGGAGCACGGCGTCGGCGCCGGCCAGCTCGAGCCCGCCGGGCAGCAGCATCACGACGTCGTCGTCGAGGACGTCGCGGTAGAACGCCGTCGCCGTGTCCGGGTCGGTGCTCAGCGCCTCCCAGCCGCGGACCTCCAGGTCGAGCACGTCGTCGTGCGGCGCGCGGTGGTCCGGCGGGGCAGCGTCGTCGTCGGCGGCCATCCCCCCACGGTAGGACGTCGCGGGCAGGGGCCGCGACGCGGGGCAGGGGCCGACGCTGTGAGGATCTCCGGCGCTCGGCTCCCCGTGGGCCGTGGCCATCGCCTAGCGTGGACCCGTGCCGCCCAACCCCCCGACCCGGCCGCACGCACCCCGACCCGGGCGGCGCGCGACGCCGCCGCCTGCGACGTCGTCGCTGCCCCCGAGCGTCCTGCCGGGCCGGTCGGTCGACCCCGGGGCCGGCGACCCGGTGCCGGGCGGGCCGGACGCGGGTGGCCGGGCACCGCAGAGAAGGGCGCCGGACGGACGGGCAGACCGGCGCCCTGCG
>JACIXM010000293.1 GCA_014360395.1 Actinotalea sp. | reverse complement strand
CCACCGCCAGCCCAGGTGCTCGGCGACGAGGCCCGCGACGGTGGGACCGACGACCGAGGGCAGCACCCAGGCCGCGGCGAACGCCGCGAACACGCGCGGCCGCAGCTCGTCCGGGTACACCCGCGCCACCACGACGTAGATCGCCACGATGAGCATCCCGGCGCCGAGTCCCTGCAGCACCCGCCCGGCCACGACCACGGTCATGGTCCCGGCCGTCCCCGCCACGAGCAGGCCCGCGGCGAAGAGGGCGGCTCCGGCCAGGAGCGGCCGCGCGGGGCCGACGCGGTCGGTCCACAGGCCGCCGGCCACCATCCCGACGACGCCCGTCGCCACCGGCGCCGCGAACGCCATCGCGTACAGCGACAGCCCGCCCAGCGCGGCCGCGACGGTGGGCATGGCGGTGGTGACGGCCAGCGCCTCGAAGGCGGCGAGGGTGATGAGGGCGACCATGCCGAGGGTGGCCCCGCGGTAGGGCGCGCGCAGCAGCGGGCTGCCGGTGCGCCGCGGCGCCGGGCCCGTGGGGTGCGCCGGTACGGTCGTGGTGGTCGTCCCGCGGGCGCTCGAGGTGCCGGGCTCCGGGACGGCGGGGGGCGTCGTCGGGCCCGCGGTCATGTGTCCTCCTGGTCAGGCTCAGGGTGCGCCCTGCGTGGCCCTGGGCTCAACCCGGTTTCCCTATGACGTCCCTCACCACCGCCCACCGGCCGCGAAGGAGCTCCCGTGCCGCCCGTGCCCCCCGCCTCCGCCGGCCCGCGCCTGGTCGTCGACCCGGCCTCGTCGGTGCCGCCGTTCGAGCAGGTCCGGCAGCAGATCGAGCAGCAGGCCGCGTCCGGCGTCCTGCCCCCGGGCGCACGCCTGCCCACCGTGCGCGGTCTCGCCGCGGAGCTCGGCCTGGCGGCCAACACCGTGGCGCGGGCCTACCGCGAGCTGGAGCAGGACGGCGTCGTCGTGACGCGCGGGCGCAGCGGCACCGTCGTGGCCGTGCGCGGGGAGGACCGCGAGCGGGAGGGGCGCGTGGCGGCGACGGCCTTCGCCCGGCGGGTCCGCGAGCTCGGCCTGGACCCCGACGTCGCGCTGCGGCTGGTCCGGGACGCGCTGCGCTGAGGCGCCGCGCGGGACCGGCGGGGCCGCCGCGCGCGTCCTGGCGGGTCAGACGCGCGCGTAGCGCCGGACGAACGCGGCGACGAGCCGCGGCGGGTGCTCCACCACGGCGACGCTGATCCGCGCGACGACCAGCGAGAGCTCGTCCGCCGGGAAGTAGCCGGCGTGCCGGTAGACCTCGACCCGCTCGACGATCCCCGGGACGTCCAGCTCGGGGTGGAACTGCGTGGCGTAGAGGTTCTCCCGCAGCCGGAAGGCCTGGACCGGGCAGGCCCGGGACGTCGCCAGGACGACGGCGCCCGGCGGCGGCACGCTCAGCGCCTCCTTGTGCCCCACGAACGCCTGGAACCGCTCGGGCAGGGCGCCGAGCACCGGGTCCTCACGCCCGTCCGCGGTGAGGCTCACCTCGACCGCGCTGACCGGCTCGCCGTAGGTCCGGTCGACGACGCCGCCCTGGTGCACCCCGAGCGTGCCGATGCCGTAGCAGGCGCCGAGGAACGGCACGTCCCGGGCGACGACCTCGTCGAGGAGCCCCGCGAGCTCGGCCTCGACGCGCCGCTGCGTCGGGGACTTGCTCTCCCAGGGGTCGCTCGTGCAGTAGGGGCTCCCGCCGACGACGACGCCCGAGTAGTCCTCGAGGTCCAGCTCCGGCAGCGGGCCCGCCTCCAGGCGGACGCGGTGGAGCTGGTCCTCGCCGAGCCCGCCGAACCGGCGGAAGGCCGCGTACTCGCCGTCGGCGGCGGCGTCCTCCGCGCGGGTCGCCAGCAGCAGGAACGGCTTCACGGTCGTGAGCGTATCCGCGCCCGGGCGCGCCCGCGGCCGACCCCGGCCGGGGCCCGGGCTCCGCCGTGAGCGGACAGGGCTGGTGCGTCGGGGGCCGGTGGGCTACTGTCGTGCGCGAAGTTGCAGTGCTTGACGTCTTGACGCGCCGAGGCCTTGCTGCCGAGGCGTTTTTCTCTTTCCGGAGAGCGGACGCACGAACACCGCGATGACGGGACCCGAAGGACGGGTCCGGCACGTACTCCCGAAGGAGAACATCATGGCTACTGGCACCGTGAAGTGGTTCAACGCCGAGAAGGGCTTCGGCTTCATCGCTCCCGACGACGGCTCGGCCGACGTCTTCGCCCACTACTCGGCGATCAACTCGAGCGGCTACCGCTCGCTCGAGGAGAACCAGCGCGTCGAGTTCGAGGTCAACCAGGGCCCCAAGGGCCCGCAGGCCGCGAACGTCACGCCGCTCTGATCTGACACCCACCGGGCCCCCGCCGGGGCGCGCACCGCGCGCCGTCCCCGCGGACCGGCCCCACCGGTGACCGAGAGCCCCCGTCCGTCCGGACGGGGGCTCTCGTGCGTCCGGGGGCTCGTGCGTCCGGGTGCACGGCGGTGCGGGGACCGCGCGTCGCCTGCAAGAGGGACGGCGGACGCGACACAGTTCGGGTAGGCGACCTCGTGCCCGGGGACGCCACGGACGACGGGAGTCCACCGTGCCCGACGCTCAGCAGGCGACCCCGCCCACCGACGGGTGGGACGCCTGGTTCGAGGACCTCTTCCGCAGCCACGCCACCGCGCTGCACCGCTACTTCGCACGCCGCGCGCCGGCCGACGACGTCCAGGACCTCACCGCCGAGGTCCTGGCCACGGCCTGGCGCCGCCGGGACGACGTCCCCGCCGGCGCGGAGCTGCCGTGGCTGTACCGCACCGCGGGCTTCGTGCTCGCCAACCACCGTCGCAAGGGGCGGCCCGTCCCGGTCGCGGTCGTCCCCGACGACGTCGACGACGCCGACCCCGCGCACCTCGTGCTCGCCGACGAGCAGGTGCGCGCCGCGCTCGCGGTGCTGTCCGCGCGGGACCGGCGGGTCCTGCTGCTGCACGCCTGGGAGGGGCTGGGTGGGGCGGAGCTGGCCGAGGTGCTCGGCATCGGCCGCGGGGGCGCCGACGCCGCGCTGTCCCGGGCCCGGGCGCGGCTGCGAGACGCCTGGGCGGGTGACCCGCCGGCCGGGTCCGCCCAGGCCGGTCGGGCCACCACCGGCACGACCGGCGCCGGGCCCCTGCACCGGGGCGGTGCAAGCGCCGGGTCCGCCGCGACACAGACGAGATGAACGACCCCACGACGTCCGGCCGCACCGGACGCGACAGCCAGGAGGTCACCGTGAACGAGAGCACCCCGCGCGGCCCCGCGTCGCCGCGGCCCGACGAGCCGACCGGTGCGACGGACCTCGTCGTGACGCGGCTGCGCGCTGCGGACCCCGCTGCGTCGTCGGCGCCCGACCTGGACGCCCTGCGGACCGCGGTCCGCGCCCGGACCGCCACGGTGGCCGGCAGCACCGAGGCGGTGCACACCGAGGAGGACGTCGAGCTGGTCGACGCGCGGGGCCGGACGGCCCCGGTGGACGAGCTGGCGCAGCGCCGTCGGCGGACGGGCTGGCCGCTGCGTGTGGCCGCGGTCGCGGCCGGCGCCCTGGTCGTCGGCGGGGGCGGCGGCTACGCCATCGGTGCGGCGGGCGGCGGCGGGGACGACGCCTCGATCGAGCCCGCGATCGCCGTCGGCAACCCCTTCGGCGGGCAGAACGAGGCGGCCGGCGCCGCGTCGGACATGGCGCTGCCGGAGGCCGGACGGGAAGCCATGGGCGGTGACGCCTCGATGCCGTGGCCCGGGTACTGGGGCCGGACGGTCTTCAGCGCCTCGGGCCTGGGGACGGCGGCCGGCACCGCGCGGGCCTGGGCGTTCGACCCGGCGTCGGCGTTCACCGCCGGGACGGCGGCGGCCGCGGCGGCGGCGCTGGGTGTGTCCGGCGAGCCGCGGGAGCAGGACATGATGTGGTTCGTCGGACCGCAGGACGGGACGGGGCCGGCCGTGCAGGTCTTCGCGGACGGCACGGCGTCGCTGTCCTTCTACGACCCGACGAAGGACGCCTGGTTCTGCGCCTCGCCGGGCATGGTCGACGGGGGCGGCGCCGACGGGCGTGAGGGCGGCGACGTGGCCACGGACGACGCCGAGGAGGGCGTCGTCGAGCCGATGCCGGTCGAGACCTGCGAGGAGCGTGACCTCGGTCCGGCGCCCCAGGGCCGTGCCGCGGAGGACGAGATGCGTCGCCTCCTGGCCGCGCTCGGTGAGGACCCGGACGCGTACCAGGTCGTGGCCGAGCAGCCCGGGGACGAGCGCTGGTCGTACGTCATGGCCCACCACGTCGTCGACGGTCAGCGGACCGGTCTTGCCTGGGGTGCGTCCTTCACGGGGGCGGGCCTGCAGTCGCTCAACGGCGCGCTCGCCGAGCTGGTCGACCTCGGGGACTACCCGGTGGTCAGCCCGCAGGCGGCGGTCGAGCGCCTCGGCGACCCGCGGTTCGGCTCGAGCGGCGGGCCCGTGGCGTACCGCGACGGCTCGCCCGCGATGGACCTGGGCGTGGCGGTCGAGTCCCCGCGGGGGCTGCCGCAACCGCCGTCGGCCGGCAGCGCGATCCGGTGGCCGATCAGCGAGGTGACCATCACCGAGGCCCGTCTGGGCCTGGGCCTGCACGGCCAGCCCGACGGGGCGACCATGCTCCTGCCGACCTACGAGCTGACCGGCGCGGACGGTTCCGTCTGGTCCCCAGGAAAAGCCTGCGGATCCCACCCCCATGCCCGACGACCCACGAAAGAGCCTGGCTTCCATGGGAATCTACCTCTTCCGCACGGAAGTCCTTTTGCGCGTGCTCAAGGAAA
>JACIXM010000292.1 GCA_014360395.1 Actinotalea sp. | reverse complement strand
GCGGGGCCGTGCTCTGCCCGGTCCCCCCGGTCGGCGAGGGCGCCGGGCCCTCGGGCGAGCTCTGCTCCTTGGGTGCCACGCAGGCCCCGAGCCCGAGGACGACGACGACGGCGCCGCCGAGCGCACGCGTCAGCCGCGACGGACGGGGGCGGACGGGGGCCGCGGAGGGGTCAGGCGCAAGCACGGGGCCACGGTAACCGCTCCGGCCGACAGGCCCGCCCCCTCAGCCCTGGGGCCGCAGCGCCACCGCCATGGCCTCCATCGCCAGGAGCGGCGCGACGTTGCCCTCCAGCCGGGTCCGCGCCTCGCCGATCGCCTCCATCCGGCGCACCGTCTGCTCGGCGGAGCCCTCCCCGGCGAGCCGGTCGACCGCCTCGGCGTGCGCGACGTTGACCGGCTCGACATCGGCACCGAGCTGGCGGACGAGCACGTCCCGGTACAGCGAGAGCAGGTCGACCAGCGCCCGGTCCAGGACGTCGCGCTGGGCGCGGGTCGCGCGGCGCTTCTGGTCCTCCTCGAGCTGCCGCACCTGCGCGCGCAGGGCCGGCGGCAGCGTCTGCGCCTCCTCGGCGCCCAGGCTGCGCAGCAGCGCGGTGCGCTCGGCGGCGTCCCGGTCGGCGGTCGCGGCCTTCGCCTCGGCGGTGGCGACCTCGACGAGCTCGGCGGCGGTGAGCACGGCGTCTCCCACCCCGCGGATGGAGGCGGCCAGGCGCAGCGTCCGGTCGCGACGCTCCCGGGCCTCGGGGTCGCGGGCGAGGCGCCGTGCCAGGCCGATGTGGCTCTGGGCGGCGCGCGCCGCCGCGTCCGCCACCTCCGGGGCCGCCCCGTCCCGCTCGACCAGCAGGGCCGCGACGGCCTCGACCGGCGGCACGCGCAGGGAGACCCGGCGCGACCGCGACCGGATCGTCACCACGACGTCCTCCGGGCTCGGCGCGCACAGCAGCCACACCGTCCGCGGCGGCGGTTCCTCGACGGCCTTGAGCAGCACGTTCGAGGTGCGCTCGGTCATCCGGTCGGCGTCCTCGAGGACGATCACCCGCCACCGCCCGCCCGCCGGGGAACGCTGCGCGAGGCCGACGAGGCGGCGCACCTCGTCGATGGTGAAAGTGACCTTCTCCGTCGCGACGACGGTGACGTCCGCGTGGGTGCCCGCCAGCGTCGTCGTGCAGTCCGGGCAGCGCCCGCAGCCGCCGTCCGCGCACTGCAGCGCCGCGGCGAAGGCGCGGGCCGCGTTGGACCGGCCCGACCCCGGGGGGCCGGTGATCAGCCAGGCGTGCGTCATCGCCTCCGGCTCCTCGGCAGCGCGGCGCAGCACCGCCACCGCGTGCTCCTGGCCGACGACGTCGTCCCAGACGCTCACCCGCGCGCACCCCCCAGGAGGGCCGCGACGCGGGCCCGCACCTGCTCCTGCACGACCTGTGGTGCCTGCGCCGCGTCGACGACGAGCCAGCGCGCCGTCGTCGCCCGCGCGAGGAAGGCCCGCCGCGTCCGCTCGTGGAAGGCCGCACCGGCCGCCTCGAGACGGTCCGGGGCGCCGGTGAGCCGGCCCAGCCCGACCGCGGGGTCGAGGTCCAGGAGCACCGTGAGGTCCGGCAGCAGCCCCTCGGTGGCCCACAGCGAGAGCTGCTCGACCTCCCGGGCACCCAGCTCGCGCCCGTCGCCCTGGTACGCCACGGAGGAGTCGAGGTAGCGGTCGGTGAGGACGACGGCGCCACGCTCCAGGGCCGGCCGGACGACGGTGTCGACGTGGTGGGCCCGGTCGGCGGCGTAGAGCAGCGCCTCCGCCCGGGCGCCCATGTGGTCGCCGTGCAGGACCGCCTCGCGCAGCCCGCGCCCGAGGGGCGTCCCGCCCGGCTCGCGCGTGGTCACCACCTCGTGCCCGGCCGCCCGGAGCCACGCGGCGAGCAGCTCCAGCTGCGTGGACTTGCCGACGCCGTCGCCGCCCTCGAAGGACACGAAGAGGCCACCGTGCGGCGTCGGTGCGGCGTGCGGGGGCTCGGGCGGCGGGGTCGTCACGGCGTCACAGTAGTGCGCCCCACCGACGCGGCCGTCGGTCACTCCCCCGGGTACGTCACGCCCACCTGGCGCCGGACCTCGTCGAGCGTGCGCAGCACGTCGATCGTGTCCGACCAGCTCATGACCTGGCTCTGGGTGGCGCCGTCGGACAGGCAGCGCGCCACCTCGGCCGCCTGGTACTGGAACCCGCCGTCGACCTCCCGGGCGTACTCCCACTGCGAGCCGTCGCTGCGGACGACGCGGAACGCCGTCGGGCGGTAGAAGTCGCTCGCGACCTCCACCCGGCCCTCGGTGCCACCGATGACCGCCGTCGTCGCGGTGCGCGACCAGAGGGTGGTGTGCAGGCAGGCCTGCACCCGGTCGCCGAAGCCGAGGGCCATGCTGACCTGCCCGTCGACGCCGGTGGGGGTCAGCGAGCCGGTCGCCTGGACGCGGTCCGGGCGACCGAGGAGGTCGTGCGCGAACGCCACGGGGTAGACGCCGAGGTCGAGCAGGGCGCCACCGGCGAGGTCCGGGTTGTGCAGCCGATGGGTGTGCGGCAGGTGGCCGAAGGCCTGGCCGTGGTCCGCCAGGAGCGAGACGACGTCGCCGATCTCGCCGCGCTCCAGCACCGACCGCAGCGCGACGACGTGCGGCAGGAAGCGGGTCCACATCGCCTCCATGCAGAACACGCCCGCCGCGCGCGCGGCGTCGAGGATCTCGTGCGCCTCGGCCTCGTTGCGCGTGAAGGCCTTCTCCACCAGGACCGGCTTCCCGGCCTCGATCGCCAGCAGCGCGTGGTCGCGGTGCTCGGAGTGGGGGGAGGCGACGTAGACGACGTCGACCGCGTCGTCCCGGACGAGCTCCTCGTAGCTCCCGTACGCGGCCGGGACGTCGTACTGCGCCGCGAACTGCTCCGCCCGGGCCAGGCTCCGCGAGCCGACGGCGGCGATCGTCGAGCGCGTGTGCCCGAGGACGGCCTGGGCGAAGACGTGCGCGATCCCCCCGGGGGCGAGGACCCCCCAGCGGACGGACGGGGCGGTGCGCGGGTCCTCGGGATACGTCATGCCGCTGAACCTACTCGTCCGGGACCGCCGCCGGCACGGATCCGGGGGAGCCCGCCTACCCTGGCGGGGTGTCTCCCGCGCCCCTCGTGCTCGCCTGCGGCCTGACGACGCTGGACGTCCGGCAGACCGTCGACCGCGTCCCCGGGCCGGACGAGAAGGTCGTCGCCCGCGACCTCGCCGTGGAGGTCGGCGGCCCCGCCGCGAACGCCGCGACGACGTGCACCGCCCTGGGTGTCCCGGCGCGCCTGGTGACGCGCGTCGGCGGCGCGACGGTGGGCCGCATCGCGCAGGAGGACCTCGAGCGCCACGCGGTCCAGGTCGTCGACCTCGCCGGGCCCGACGACGCCCCGGCCGTCTCCACCGTCCTCGTCACCGCCGGGACGGGCCAGCGCGCCGTCGCCTCCGTCAACGCGACCCGGAGCGGGTCGGGCACCGGCCCGCTCGGGCCGGACGCCGGCGGCGCGACCGCGTCCGTCGTCGACGCCGCGCTCGCCGGGGCGACGGCCGTGCTCGTCGACGGGCACCACCTCGACCTCGCGGTGCCGGTGGCCGCGGCGGCCCGGGCACGCGGCGTCGTCGTCGTGCTGGACGGCGGGTCCTGGAAGCCGGGGCTGGAGCGGCTGCTCGCGCACGTCGACGTCGCCGTCCTGTCCGCGGACTTCCGCCTGCCCGACGAGGCCGCGCCGCAGCCGGCCGCGGACCTCCTGGACGCGGTCCACGCCCTCGGGCCGCCGGTCGTGGCCCAGTCGCACGGAGGCGGCGCGGTCGAGGTGCGGGACACGGCCGGTCGGGTCGAGGTGCCGGTGCCGGCCGTCCGCGTCGTCGACACCCTCGGCGCCGGGGACGTCCTGCACGGCGCCCTGGCGGCCTGGCTCGCCTGCGCCGCCCCGACCGACGACGGCGCCGCCGTCGGCGCGCTCCGGTTCGCCGTCGAGGTGGCGTCCGCATCGTGCGCCGCCGCGGGCGCCCGCGGCTGGACGACGGACGCGGACACGGTGGCCCGCCTCCGCGCGGCGCTGCCCGGGACCGGCGCCTGACATCGGGGACGGTCCGTGGCGCAGACCGCCACCGACCTTCCCCGCAGTAGCCCGCACACCCCGGACGTGGCGACCGGGCTTCAGGGGGCGTCAGGCCGCCAGCGCCGTCCGGCGACGCAGGGAGGACTCGCCCCGCTCCCAGGCGGCGAGCATCGCCGCGCCCGCCGCCCCGTCGAGGACCAGGTACGCCCGCGCGCCCCAGAGCACGTCGCCCAGCAGGTGCGGCTCCGCCTCCACGAGGCCGCCGGCGAGGTCCCGGCCGGCGACCTGCTCGTGCACGGCGTCGGCCTCGACGTGCTCGTCGTAGTAGAAGGCCGCGTCGTCGCCGTACCCCAGCCGGCGGAAGGCCTTGGCGTACTGCCCGCACGGCACGGACGAGGTCATCTCGAACGCCGCGAGGTGCCCGACGATCGCCCCGCGCAGCCGGCGGTGCAGGCCGAACAGGCTCATGAGGTTGGTGCCGGCCAGGGTCGCGCCGGGCACGAGGTCGACGTAGGCACCGTCGGTGTCGTCCAGGCCCACGGCGCGCAGGGTCCCGGCGAAGAGCTCGGCGTGGATGTGGCCCGGCCGGCCGCCGCCGTACTCGTCCGCCTGGATCTCCACCAGCGCCGACTTGGCCCGCCCGGTCAGCCGCGGCAGCGCCCAGCTGTGCGGGTCGGCCTCCTTGAGGTGGTAGACGGACCGGTGCACGAGGAACTCGTGGAGCTGCTCGTCGGTGGCCCGGCGGGCCAGGTAGCGGGACACGCTCGGGCCGTCGTCGGCCCCGGTGATCCGGAAGAGCTCCTCGGCGACCTCGGCCGCCGTCGTCGCGGTGGTCGGCTCGACCGGCACGCGCTCGCGGACCGCCGCCTCGAACGCCGCCTCGAGGACGCCGCGGGCGGCGAGCAGGTCCGGCTGCCACTCCCAGCCGTCGTCGACGCCCTCGATCCCGCGGTAGTGCAGCTCGTACAGGACCAGCAGGGCGAGCTGGACGTCGTCGTCGGCCACGACGTCCCGGGCCCGGGCGACCGCTCCCTCCGCCTCCTTGAGCAGCCCGGGGACCGGGCCGGGCTCGCGGGCGAGGGCCTCGAGCAGCGCCGTGCTCAGCGGTCCACGGGGGCTGGGGCGACGCATGCGGGTCCTCCTCGACGGGTCGTGCGGCGGGCAACGGGCGTCCCGCGGGCGCCCGGCGGACCGGGCGTCGCCAGGCTCGCACCGGCGCCCGGCGGGCGCATCCGGAGGACGGGCCGGCCCCCTGCCCGCAGGTCAGCGCGCTGCCAGGCGGCCCGCCCCGCCGACCACCGCCGCGCCCGTCCAGGCACCCCGCGGCTCCCACCACCGCCGCTCCCGCCGCGCGGGACCGCCTCGCCGCGGGTTCACTGGCACGGTGAGCACCGACGACGTCCCGACCCTGCGCCCGCGCGCCGACGACGAGGGTCGCGACACCCGCCCGCCCCGCGGCGACGCGCCGTGGGCCAGCGTGACGGCCTGCCCGAACGGCCCGCTGCTGGTGCGCGGCGACGTCGAGATCCTGCTCGCCGACGGTCGGCCCGCGCCACGCCGCCGGCGGACGGTCGCGCTGTGCCGCTGCGGCGCGTCGGCGATCAAGCCGTACTGCGACGGCAGCCACAAGGTGGTGGGCTTCCGGACCGACGACGAGCCGAGGACCGCCGACGACGCCGCCCCGGACTCGCCGTCGCCCGCCCCAGGGCAGGAACCCGACGGGCGGGGACTCCGCTCCGCCTGACCGTGCCCGGGTCCGGCGCCTCGCCGGGTCCCGCCCGAGGTCCTACTTCTTGCTCGAGGTGCGCGAGGTGGAGGCCTTCTTCGTCGTGGTGCGCTTCGCCGTCCGACCGCGCTTGACCGGGCCGCGGGCGCGCTTCTCCGCGAGCAGCTCGGCCGCCCGCTCGAGGGTGACGGACTCGACCGCGTCCTCCTTGCGGAGGGTCGCATTCGTCTCGCCGTCGGTGACATAGGGGCCGAACCGGCCGTCCTTGACCACGACCGGCTTGCCCGAGACCGGGTCCGCCCCGAGCTCGCGCAGCGGCGCGGCGGCGGTCGCGCCGCGGCCGCGCTTGGGCTGGGCGTAGATCGCCAACGCCTCCTCGAGCGTGATCTCGAAGAGCGCCTCCTCGCTCGGGAGCGTCCGGGAGTCCGTGCCCTTCTTCAGGTAGGGCCCGTACCGGCCGTTCTGCGCCGTGATCGGGTCCCCGCTCTCGGGGTCCGTGCCCACCACGCGGGGCAGGGACAGGAGCTTCAGCGCGTCGTCCAGGGTGATGGTCTGCAGCTGCATCGACTTGAACAGCGACGCCGTGCGCGGCTTGGGTGCCGCGGCCAGGGCCTTCTTGCGGGCGGCCGCGGAGAGCCCCGGGTCGAGCTCCGGCTCCGGGAGCAGCTCGGTGACGTAGGGCCCGTACCGGCCGTTGCGCGCGACGATCGTCGTGCCCGTCGTCGGGTCCTCGCCGAGCACGAGGTCCCCGTCGGCCTGGTTCTCCAGGAGGTCCTTGGCCTTCTCGACCGTCAGCTCGTCCGGCGCGAGGTCGTCCGGCACGGACGCGCGGCGCCCCTCGGTCTCGCCCTGGCCGGGCGGGCCCTCGAGGTACGGCCCGTACCGGCCCACGCGCAGGGTGATGCCCTCGCCGATCGGGACGGAGTTGATGTCGCGGGCGTCGATGTCGCCGAGGTCCTCCACCAGGCGGCGCAGGCCCTCGCCCTCCTCGCCCCGGGCGGCGTCGCCGAAGTAGAACTCCGTGAGCCACGCCACCCGGTCCTTGCGGCCGGCGGCGATCTGGTCGAGGTCGCTCTCCATGGCGGCGGTGAAGTCGTAGTCGACGAGGCGGTCGAAGTGCTCCTCGAGCAGGCGCACGACCGCGAAGGCGAGCCAGCTGGGCACGAGCGCCTGTCCCCGACCGAGGACGTACCCACGATCCATGATCACCGAGATGGTGGCGGCGTAGGTCGACGGACGGCCGATGCCGCGCTCCTCCAGCGCCCGGATGAGGCTGGCCTCGGTGTAGCGCGGCGGCGGGCTCGTCCGGTGCCCCTCGGCCTCGAGCTGCTCGGACGCGAGCGCGTCGCCGGTCTCCATGCGCGGCAGGCGGGACTCGGCCTTGCGGCCTCCCTTGCCCTCCGCGCCGCTGTCGGCGTCCTGGCCGTCGGCGTAGCGGTCGGAGTCCCGGCCCTCCTCGTACGCGGCGAGGAAGCCCCGGAAGGTGATGACGGTCCCGGACGCCGCGAACTCCGCGTCCTGCCCGTCGGTGGCGACGGCGCCGAGCCGGACCGACGCCGTCGAGCCCTTGGCGTCGGCCATCTGCGAGGCGACCGTGCGCTTCCAGATGAGCTCGTACAGCTTGAACTGGTCGCCGGACAGCTCGCGCGCGACCTGGGCCGGCGTCCGGAAGGAGTCACCGGCGGGGCGGATCGCCTCGTGGGCCTCCTGCGCGCCCTTGTTCTTCGTCGCGTACAGCCGCGGGGACGCGGGCACGTACTCCGGGCCGTACAGCTCGGCCGCCTGGCGCCGCGCGGCCTCGGTGGCCTGGGCGCTCAGCGACGGCGAGTCGGTCCGCATGTAGGTGATGTAGCCGTTCTCGTACAGCGACTGCGCGGTGCGCATCGTCTGCCGCGAGCTCATCCGCAGCTTGCGCGACGCCTCCTGCTGCAGCGTCGAGGTGGTGAACGGCATCGCCGGCTTGCGGGAGTACGGCTTGGTCTCGACCGAGCGCACGGCGAACGCCGCCTCGGCGAGCCCGCGGACGAGGGCGTGAGCAGCCTCCTCGTCGAGGTGGACGGCGTCCTTCGTGGTCAGCGTGCCGCGGTCGTCGAAGTCCCGGCCGGCGGCGACCCGGGAGCCGTCGACGGCGACGAGCCGGGCGGCGAAGCTGCCCTGGGCGGCGTCGTCGGCCGGGTCCTGGACACGGAACTCGCCGCGGACGTCCCAGTAGTCGGCGGCCCGGAAGGCCATGCGCTCCCGCTCGCGCTCGACGACCATGCGGGTCGCGACGGACTGCACCCGTCCGGCGGACAGGCCCTGCCGCACCTTGCGCCACAGCACGGGCGAGACCTCGTAGCCGTAGAGCCGGTCCAGGATGCGGCGGGTCTCCTGCGCGTCGACGAGGCGCTCGTCGAGCTCCCGGGTGTTCTCCAGCGCCCGGGCGATCGCCTCGCGGGTGATCTCGTGGAAGACCATCCGCTTGACCGGCACCTTGGGCTTGAGCTCCTGCAGCAGGTGCCACGCGATGGCCTCGCCCTCGCGGTCCTCGTCGGTGGCGAGGTAGAGCTCGTCGGACTCCTTGAGCGCGCGCTTGAGCTCGGCGACCTTCTTCTTCTTGTCCGGGTCGACGACGTAGTACGGCTCGAACCCGTTCTCCACGTCGACGGCGAACTTGCCGAACGGACCCTTCTTCATCTCCGCCGGGAGCTCGGAGGGCTGCGGCAGGTCGCGGATGTGGCCGACGGACGCCTCGACGGTGTAGGCGTCACCGAGGTAGCCCGCGATCGTGCGCGCCTTGGCGGGCGACTCGACGATCACCAGCTTGCGACCTGTGGGCATGGACGACCTGCTTCCTGCGGTGCGGCCCGCCCGGCTCGGGGTCCAGGAGCCGGTGCGGCGGGGCGCCGACGGTGCCGCCGGCGGCGACGGGACGGACCCGTCGCCGGGCACTCTACGTGCTCACGTCAAGATCGGTCGGTCCGGAGCCGGTTCCCGGGGACGGGTGGGGCGCGCTG
>JACIXM010000291.1 GCA_014360395.1 Actinotalea sp. | reverse complement strand
CTGCCCTCGGTCGTCGGTCCCACCGTCGCGGGCCTCGTCGCCGAGCACCTGGGCTGGCGGTGGGTGTTCCTGGCGGTCCCGGTGCTCGCGCTGCCCGCCGTCCTGGCGGTGCAGCCGACGCTGCGCACGCTCGGCTCCGCGCCGCGGCCGGAGCCCGCCGCGCCGCCGGCGGACGCGCCGTCCTCCCGTCCCACCGGTGCGCGGCGTCGCCCGCCGCTGCTGCTGGCCGTCGTCGCCGGCACCGGCGCGCTGCTGCTGCACTGGGCGGGCCAGCAGGACGGCGCCGTCGCCGTGGCCGGGCTGGCCGCCGGCGCGGCGGCCGTCGGCGCGACGCTGCCCGGTCTCGTCCCGGCGGGCACCCTGCGCGCGGCGCGCGGCCTGCCCACCGTGATCCTCGTGCGCGGGCTCCTCGGCGCCGCGTTCTTCGCCGCGGAGGTCTACCTGCCGCTGCTGCTGACCTCCGAGCGCGACCTGCGCCCCGCCCAGGCGGGCCTCGTGCTCACCGGCGCGGCACTGGCCTGGTCGGCCGGCTCGTGGCTGCGCGGCCGCAACGACGCCTGGGACGCAGGGCACGTGGTGCGCGCCGGCGCCGCGGCGATCGTCGTCGGCACGGTGGTGGCCGCCGCGGCGGTCCTGCCGGCCGTGCCGGTCGCGGTGAGCATGCTCGGCTGGGCCGTCGCCGGGTTCGGCATGGGGCTGACCTACCCGACGCTGTCGGTGCTGACCCTGCGGCTGTCCCCGCCGGCGCAGCAGGGCGCGAACACGTCCGCGCTGCAGGTCATGGAGTCACTGACGATCGCCGTCGTGCTCGCCGTCAGCGGCCCGCTGTTCGTGCTCCTCCTGGCGCGCGACGCGACGACGGCGTTCGTCACGGCCTTCGCCGTCGCGGGGGCGTTCGCGGTCGCCGGGCTGCTGGTCGGCGGGCGGGTCCGCACCCCCTGAGGGGCCCCATCGGCGGGGTCAGGGGCGCGGCAGGCGGTCCAGCTCGGGCAGGTCGGCCTCGGGCGCCCAGCACGGCGCCTGGAGCAGGCTCATCGTCGCCCACCCGGCGGCGAGCAGGCCGGCGTCGGACTCCGCGTCCGCCGACGGGTCGATCTCCTCGTACGAGACCTGGAGGTCCAGGCCCTCGGCCTCCAGGAGCTCGACCCGGGCCTGCACGGCCCCGAACCGCGCCAGCGGCGCCCGGCGCACGCCACGGACCTCGTGCGGCGGCAGGTCCGGGACGTTGAGGTTGAGCACGCCGTCGGCGGCCGGCTGCTCCAGGAACCAGCGCAGCCCGTGCGCGGCGACCAGGCCGGCGGACTCCCAGTGCACGGGGTCGGCCGCGTTGATCGAGACGGCCATGCCGTGGATCCCGTGGGTCATGGCGGACATCGCGGCGCCGACGGTGCCGGAGTGGATCACCGCGTGGCCGGTGTTCGGTCCGCGGTTGACGCCGGACAGCACGACGTCGGGCCGGCCGCCGAAGCCTTCGTGGGCGGCGAGGAAGGCGATGAGCCCGGGAGCCGCACCGACGGCGAAGGACTCGACGCCGTCCGGCAGGCCCGGCGGCGCCGTGCGCTCGACGACGAGGCGCCCGTCCTCCTCCACGCCGAAGAGCGCGGCGGACGCCCCCGAGTACTCCGTGGCCGGTGCCGCGACGGTCACCTCGTAGCCGGCGTCGAGCGCCACGCGCGCCAGGACGGACAGCCCGGGCGAGCGGATGCCGTCGTCGTTCGTCACCAGCGCGCGCATCAGCGCCCCTTCCCCTCGGCCGGGCCGTCGTGGTCGTCCACCTGCACCTCGTGCACCATCCGCTCGATCTGGTCCCGGCTGCCCGAGCCGAGGCCGTGCCGGGTCACGTTGATCGCACCGGCGGCCGCGCCCAGACGTGCCGCCTCGACGACGTCCGCCCCGCGCGCCATGGCGACGGCGATGCCGGCGGTCATGGAGTCCCCGGCACCGCGGTGGTCGACGATCGTCACCGGTGGGGTGGTCAGCAGGCAGACGCGCTCGCCGTCGCCCTCCTGCCCGCCGGTGACGACGAGCGTCGGCTCCGCCGCCCGGGAGACGACGACGGCGCCCACCTCCCCCCGCACGAGGGCACGGGCGCCCGCGACGAGGTCGTCGAGCTCCTCGCTGTCCGCGAGCCCCGCCTCGGCCATCTCCTCGTGGCTGATCTTCAGCACGTCGAGCCCGGCCTCCACCGCTGCCCGCGCGGCGTCGCCCGAGAGGTCCGCGACCGTCCGGCGGCCGGTCGCCCGCAGGTCGGTGGCGAGGCGGCCGAAGAACTCCGCGTCGAGGACCTCGGCCGGCTCGGCGCCGGTGAGGACGACGACGTCGGCGTCCAGGGCCTGGACGAGGACCGTGCCGAACAGGTCGTCCTCCTCGTGCCGGTCCAGCACGCTCGGGGCGGTCCGCACGATCTCGTCGCGCGCGCCGTCGCGCCGGTCGTGGACGTAGGCGCCGGTGTCGCCGTCGTACCGGGTGACGCGCAGGGTGTCGCCCTCGAGCGTCGCGAGGTGCTCCACGACGCGGCCGGTCTCCCCGCCCAGGGGGCCGCAGACGACGGCCTGCCCGCCCAGCGAACGGATCATCCGCGCGACCCACAGGCCCTGGCCGCCGGGGTGCACGTGCAGCTCGGGGCCCGCCCCCGCGGCGCCGTCCTCGATGGTCACCGTGAGCAGGGAGGTGACGGCCAGGACGCACACGCGGGGGGCGCCGCCGGTGTCGGCGTCGGTGGGCCGGTCGGTCACGTCGCCTCCTCGGGTCGGGGTCGCTCCGAGTCTCGCCGGGGCGCCGGGGCCCCGCATCCGGGGGCGCCGGGGCCCGGGTCCCCGGGGGTCGGGCCCCTCGTCCAGGCGGCGGGGGTGGCGTCTGCGGCGGCCTTCCCGAGCCCGTGACCACTCCTCCGGCGCACCGAACATCACGATTCGGATTCGACCCGCGCGACACGCCCTGTGAGCGTTCACAGGGAGCTCGCGAGGGGCGATGATGCGATCATGTTCACAACGGCGGGACTGGCCTTCAGCGGCGCTGCGGGAGTGCCTGCGCCCTGGCCGTCACCTGACGTCGTCGTCGACGCGGTGCCCTGCGCCGCCCGCCCGTCCACCCGGTTCGTGCACCGGGACGGCCCCTGCCGGTGCTTCGTGGGCGGGCCGGCGCCCGAGTTCCCCCCGTCCTCGGGCGCGCCGGGCGGCACCCTGCCCGTCGCGTCCTGAGGCCGCTGCGGCGGACGCCCTGCGTCACACCTGCGGCGGCGGGTCCTGCGGCCGGTGCACGACCCGGTCCTCCGAGGGCATGAGCACCCACAGGATCGGGTAGACGATGATCTGGCTGCCCGGCAGCACCATGAGGGCCAGCACGAACAGGAAGCGTGCGCCCCACGGGTTGATGCCGAACCGACGGGCCAGGCCGGCGCAGACCCCGGCCAGCACGCGGTCGTCCTGGGGCCGGACCAGGCCCTGGCGGCGCATG
This sequence comes from Actinotalea sp., assembly GCA_014360395.1. Taxonomy (GTDB): domain Bacteria; phylum Actinomycetota; class Actinomycetes; order Actinomycetales; family Cellulomonadaceae; genus Actinotalea. The sequence goes on along the minus strand of JACIXM010000291.1, from coordinate 8,941 downwards.
TCCTCGTGGATGTTCACGGTTGCTCACTCCTGACGTCTCGGTGCGGTACGTCCATCCTCGCGCCTCGCCGGGGCCCGGACCTCCGGTACGGACCCTGATCCGACCCTGGTCCTGCGGGCGCCGGCACCGGGTCGCCCTCAGGGCTGTCCCGGGCCTCCGCGTCAGCGGACCGGGGTGGCCTCGTCCTGCGCGGCGCGGTCCGCGGTCCGGGCCGACGTCGTCCCGGTGCGGCCGCGACGTCGTCGGCGGACCTGGGTCGTGACCAGGTGGACGACGGCGGTGAGCGCGCCGGCGGTGGCGAAGACCGCGAGCGCCTGCAGCGGGGCCTCCATGATCTCCGGCGCGACGACGATGACGCCGGCGAGCGCGAGCATCGTCACGCCGGCGAAGAGCTTGAGCACCTGCCCGTGGTGCTCCTGCAGCCGCAGCGCGCGCATCGTCCCCACGGCGACCGCGACGACGATGATCTCGTCCAGGAGGAACGGGACCATGTACGCGACGAACAGGGCCGCGGCCTCGCCCGCCGGCACCCCGGCCTGCTGGAGCAGGCCGGTCCACAGCACCGGGAAGCCCGCGGTGCAGGGCGTCTCCAGCAGGGAGACCGCCACGCCGAGGGCCGCCGTCGCGAGCAGCGCGGGCGCGAGCCGTTCCTGGCCGGCGGCCGCGCGCATGCGGCGGTACAGGCCGGGCTTGGCGGAGTCGGGGATGGTGAAGGAGATGCCCTTCTTGAACGCCACGTAGTCCTTGATGCTGACCACGCCGACGACGCCCGCGACGACGGCGACGACGGCCTGCACGGCGGACAGGTGGGTCGCCACCGTCAGCGCGGAGTAGATGCCCGCCATGTACAGCGCGTACATGCCCGCGGTGACCAGCAGGAACGTGCCGCCGACGGCGACGACGCGCCGCCGGCTCGCGCTGCGCACGACGATCGTCAGGAGGACCGAGATCGCCCACAGGGAGCACGGGTTCACCCCGTCGACGAAGCCGATGACGAGGGTGGAGACGAGCAGCGAGCTCGCCCCGAGGTCCACCTCCCCCAGGAGCGGCACGTCGATGACCGTCGCGCCGCCGGTCTCACAGGTCAGGGCGTCCTGCGAGCAGGTGCCGGCGCCGGGGGTGCCGTAGACACCGGGGCGCACCGGCTCCCCCGCGACGGCGCGGTCGAGCGCGGCGGCGAGGTCGGCGGCGATCGCGTCCGTCCAGCCGATCCACACGCGCTCGCCCAGCACCGTCGTCGGCACGGAGGACGCCTCGAAGCCCAGCTCCTGCCCGGTCCGGACGAAGAGGGCGCGGCCCTCGGCGTCCGCCCACACCTCGTGCTCGACGACGACGAGGCCCGGGTAGCGCGGCGCCGCCTGCTCCAGCCATGCGGACTGCTCCGCGCACTTCGGGCAGCCCTCTCCGGTGAACCGGACGAGCTCGACGGCGCCCTCGGTCGTCTCCGCGGCGGTCGTCGCCACCGGCGTCGGCAACACGGCGGGGGCCGGCGCGGCGACGGCTGCGGCGACCGCGCCGGGCAGCAACGGCAGGCCCAGGAGCAGCACGAGGAGCGCGACGAGCCCCGTGGGCAGGCGCGGCGGCCTGCGCCCCTCGCCCCCGCGCACCGTCATGTCCGCATCATCGGCCCGCGGCGGCCGCCGGACGTGGGACCAGCGTCCCCGCGGCTCAGAACTCGTCGAGCTCCAGCTCGAACCAGACGGTCTTGCCGCCGTCCTCGTGCAGCTCGACGCCCCACCGGGAGGACATCGCCTCGACGATCGCCATGCCGCGGCCGTTCAGCGCGGAGGGGTCGGTGCGCATCACGACGGGGCTGCTCTCCGCGCCGTCGCTCACGGAGACGCGGGCGACGTTGTCGGTCACGACCAGCTGCAGCCCGACGCCGGTCTCGTTGGGCCCGTGCAGCACCGCGTTCGCCAGGAGCTCGCTCGAGAGCAGCTCGAGCACCTGGTTCGTCATCCCGACGGCGCCACGCGCGGCCGCGGTCCGCACCACCCAGTGGCGGCCGACGGCGACCGACTGGCGCTCGCCCGGCAGCAGGATGCTGTCCACGTCGACGTCGTCCGGCGGGGCGACGTCCTCGGGGCCCTCGGCGGCGGCGGTCGCCTCGCCGTCGGAGGCCACGAGCCGGAGGGTGCGGCCGGACGACGTGCGCCGTGCGCGGTCGCCGGTCATCTGCCCCTCCTCGGTCCTACGTCTCGACGATCCTCGGGACCCCCGGTCCCAGGACCACCCTGCCACGCCATCGCGCGGCGCGTCGCGGCGCTGCCTGACGGCTCCCTCAGTCTCGCATCTTCGCCCGAGGGCCGCCCCGGGACCCCGGGCCTCCACGGCGGGGGAACCGGGCCCGGGGCGCGAGCGTTCACCCACGGTCCGCCCACGTCGTCCGAGGAGGTCCCGTGCCCCAGACCGTCGTCCCCGTCGACCCCCGCCTGCCGACCGCGGCCGCCACCGGGGCCGCACCGCCGTTCGACCCGGCCGCTCCGATCGAGGAGGAGCTCGACCGCCAGGTCCGCGCCTACGTCGCGACCGGTGTCGCCGCCCTCCTCGGCCTGGACGAGGACGCCCTGCGCGGCCGCGTGGCGCCGCTGCGCCGGGCGCTCCTGGCGCAGCCGACCACCGACGACGACGACGCCGCCGCCGCCGCCGCCGCCGCCCGCGATGCTGACGCGCGCGGGGACCACGTGCCCGTCGTCCTCGTGCCCGACCTGCCGGCCGCCGTGCTCAACGCCGTCGTCCCCGCTCTGCGCCACGGCGGGCGGCGCGGCCTGAGCGTCGTCCCCGACGACGAGCTCGTCACGTACCGACCGGTCGAGGGCGTCGTGGGCAGCGAGGGCGACCACCTCCTCCTCGGCGTGGACACGGGGGGCCCGTTCCACGGCACGCCCCCGGAGGCCGCGCTCGCCGCCGTCCGGGCCGCGGGCCGCACCCCGCTCACCGTGGCCGAGGGGCTCGCGCTGGTCGTCGTCCGGCCCGACGTCCTGCGCCCGAACCGCTGCTTCTCGCTCATGGGGTCCCGCCGCGGCGACCAGCGCGTGCCCGCCGTGTGGCTCAGCGCCGGACGGCCGAAGCTCGGCTGGTGCTGGGACCGCAACCCGCACGACTGGCTGGGCGCTGCGCACGCCGCCCGGCGACTGCAGGTGGCCGACCGGGACGCGTGACCCAGCGCGGAGACCCGGCGCGCGGCCGGACGACGGACCCGCCGTCGTCAGCGCCGCGGGTCGATGAGCCGCGGGATCCCAGGCGGAGCGGCGGCGGACAGCTCGAGGTACTTCGCCTCGGCCCGGTGCAGTCGGACGTGCTCGTCGAGGCTCCACGTCGGGCCGTTGCGCAGGAGCGTCCCGCAGGAGCACTCGAGCCAGAGCGTGCCGTCGGGGTCCGAACGCAGCGTTCCGACCGTGTAGTGGGTCGAGCGGGCGCGCGCCTTGGCGTCGCGGAGGGCGGCGCTGACGGGTTCGGCCGCCGTCGGAGCGGCGGGGTCCGGTGTGCTCACGGGACGTGTCTACCACCGGCGACGACCGCCGTGGTCTCCTGGGACGAGGACCCCGGGCCCGGGCCGGGGCTGCCGCCCAGGAGGCCACCGTGTGCCGCAACATCAGGACGCTCCACAACCTCACGCCGTCCACCACGGACGAGGAGGTCCGCGCCGCCGCGCTGCAGTACGTGCGCAAGGTGAGCGGGATGACGAAGCCGTCGCGCGCCAACCAGGAGGTGTTCGACCGCGCCGTCGAGCAGGTCGCGCACGTCACGGCGCACCTGCTGGCCGACCTCGTGACGCAGGCCGCACCGCGGGACCGCGAGGTCGAGGCTGCCCGGCGCCGGGCCCGCGCGGCCGCGCGCTACGGCACGACCGGGACGGAGCCCGCGGCCGTCTGAGGTGGGAGCCCGCAGGCGTCGGCCCCCGCCCTGACATGCGGTCGGGGGTCGCGGTCGCCGCCCCCCGGGCCTACCGTGCGGTCATGGCAGCGACGACGCCCGCGGTCGAGCTCGAGGTCGCGGGCCGCACCGTCCGGGTGAGCAACCCCGACCGGCCGTACTTCCCCGGGCGGGAGCTGACCAAGCGCGACGTCGTCGAGTACTTCGTCGCCGTCGGCGACGGGATCCTCGGCGCCCTGCGGGACCGGCCGACGACGCTCGAGCGCTGGCCGCGGGGCGTCTTCGAGGGCGCTGTGATGTCCACGCGGGCCGACAACAAGGGCGACGCGTTCTACCAGAAGCGGGTCCCGCAGGGCGCGCCGGACTACGTCCAGACCGCGCGGATCGCGTTCCCCAGCGGACGGACGGCGGACGAGGTGTGCCCCACCGAGCTCGCCGTCGTCGCCTGGGCCGCGAACCTCGGGACGATCACCTTCCACCCCTGGCCGGTCACCCGCGACGACGTCGAGGCCCCCGACCAGCTGCGCATCGACCTGGACCCCCAGCCGGGGACGGACTTCGCCGACGCGGCGCGCGTCGCCCCGCACGTGCGGGAGATCCTGCACGAGATGGGCATGGAGGGCTGGCCCAAGACGTCCGGCGGGCGCGGGGTGCACGTCTTCGTGCCGATCGAGCCGCGGTGGACCTTCACGCAGGCGCGGCGGGCGACCATCGCGCTGGGTCGGGAGCTGGAGCGGCGGCTCCCGGACGTCGTGACCATCAAGTGGTGGAAGGAGGAGCGCGGGCAGAAGATCTTCGTCGACTACAACCAGATGGCCCGCGACCGGACCATCGCGTCGGCGTACTCGATCCGCGCCAACGCGCGCGCCACCGTGTCCACACCGGTGACGTGGGAGGAGCTGCCCGACGTCGACCCGGACGACTTCGACGTCACGACCGTCCCCGCGCGGTTCGCCGACGTCGGCGACCTCTACGCCCCGCTCGTCGCGGGCGCCGGGCCGCGGTTCTCCCTCGAGCCGCTCCTGGAGCTCGCCGACCGGGACGAGGCCGAGCACGGTCACGGCGACCTGCCCTACCCGCCGGAGTACCCGAAGATGCCCGGTGAGCCGAAGCGTGTGCAGCCGTCCAAGGACCGCGACCGGCCCAGGGACTGACGGCCGGACGGGGGCGAGAGCTCCGGGCGTCCCTCGGGAAGAGATCCTCGCGCGGCGGGGTTACGGTCGGTGGTGGGTCCCCGGTGGGGGCCGAGCAGGGGTAGAGCCTGAAGAGGATGTATGCGACCTGTCGTGTTCGTGCACGGCGTCCGGACGTCGTCGGAGATCTGGACCGAGCAGGTGGCGGCCATGGAGCGCGCCGGCCACCCGGTGGTGACGGTCGACCTGCCGGGCCACGGTCGCCGTGAGCACGAGCGGTTCAGCCTCGCCGCGGCGCACCGCGCCATCGACCAGGCCGTCGAGTCCTGCGACATGCCTCCGCTGCTGGTCGGGATGTCCCTCGGCGGCTACATGTCCCTGGCCTACGCGGCGTTGCACCAGCCCAAGCTCGCCGGCCTGGTCCTGGCCGGCTGCACCACCGAGCTGCGCGGCAAGCCGCTGAGCCTGTACCGGCGGATCTCCGCCCGCCTCGTGCAGACGTTCCGCCCGTCGGCCACGTCCTGGCGCGTCGTGACCGACATGCTCGCGGCCGTGCACGGCCACTCCTCGCTCGCGGACCTGCGCCGCCTGCTCGTGCCGGTGTGGTTCGTCAACGGCGGGCGGGACCTCCTGCGCCTGGACGAACGCCGCTTCCTCGCGGCACACCCCGACGCGCACCTGACGGTGGTCCCGCGCGTGGGCCACGACGTCAACCTCTTCGCGCCCGCCGCGTTCAACCGGGTCCTGACCGAGGCCCTGCACGCCCTGCGGCGCAGCCCGGCGCGGACCGCGGCCTGACGCGGGCCCCGCTTTGGTGCGGGGAGCGAGCGTGGGTACAGTAGGGCCCGCTCACCGCCCGGTGCGCACCAGCAGTCCCGCCGCCTTAGCTCAGTCGGCAGAGCGTCTCACTCGTAATGAGAAGGTCAAGGGTTCGATTCCCTTAGGCGGCTCAGCGGAAGGCCCCGTCACCGGTGGTGACGGGGCCTTCGTCGTCGCCGCGTTCGCGAGCGGCCCCTCGCCGGGGCGGGCCCGGTCAGCGGCGGGAACCGGGCTACCGGGTGGCGCAGGCGACCTCGCGGTGCCAGGACTCGGTGGAGTACCGCTGCTCGAAGCCCATCGACGCGTAGAGGCGCTCCGCCCCGGTGGGCGAGTCGGCGTCGACCTCCAGCGTCACGCGGTCGCGCCCGCGCGCCGCGGCGTCGGCGATGACCGCCTGCAGCAGCGACGTCGCCACCCCCCGCCCGCGGGCCGCCTGGGTCACGCCGAGGTACGCGACGTAGGTGCCGTCCGGCCCGCCCTCCCCGACGGACCGTTCGCCGATGAGCGCGCCGACGGGCGTGCCGTCCTCGACCTCACCGAGCCACCAGTGGTCCCAGGCGTGGCCGACCTCCTGCTGCTGCCGCTCGACGAACTCGTCGAACGACTCCTCGTGGTAGTTGAAGTGGTCCGTGAAGGCGGTCTCGAGGACGTCGTGGACCGCGCGCAGGTCCGCCTCGGACGGCTCGCCGTCGTCGCCCACGACCTGCCGCACGACCACGCCCTCCTGCGGCTGCGGGAAGGCACCCGACTCCCCCTCGGCTGCCGCGACGGCCCGGGACATCTGCCACCAGGTGCGGACGCGCTGGTACCCGGCCGCCGCGAGCCAGCGGTGCTTGCGCGCGTCCCCGGCGAAGGCGCCCGCGTCGAGCTGCGTCTCGGCCAGCCCGCGCTCGCGCGCCAGCCGGCACCCCTGCCGCTCCGCCCAGACGTAGAGCGCCGCGCCGACCATGTCGGCGTCGGCCTCGGGGGCGCCAGGGTCGACGGACAGCCCCACGATGACGCGGCCGGCGGCCCGGTCGTGCACGGACGCCCACCCCACCACGTGGCCGTGGGGGTCGGTCACGACGGCGTGGCTGCGGGCCGCGGCGCCGTCACCGACGACCTGCGCCTCGACGGCGGCGCGGGACGTCGTCGACGTACCGCAGGCGGACACGTCGTGCGCGGCGGCGAGCCGGTGCAGCTCGTCCACCTCCGAGGGGTGGACCGGTCGCAGGGACCAGGTCGCGGGCAGCACGAGGTCGGCGAGAGGGAGGGAGGGCATGCCTCCAGGATCGCTCACATGATCGATGTCGGCCACGTGAGCGGGAGCGACTCAGGTCACGGGATCGGCTCGGCGTGGTGGGAGATGCCCCGCAGGAAGTACAGGACCGGCCCCACCCAGCTCACGGCGATGACCCCGGCCCAGACGGGCTTGCGGCCTCGGACCTGGTACGCCGGCCGCCACGCCAGGTCGGCCCAGGCCGCGGCGGCCAGGGCCAGCTGCGCGGCGCCCCCGGCCATGACCGCGGTCCGCTGCCGACCCGTCAGGTCCGCCCAGCGGCGCTGGTGCGATGCCCCGCTCATGTCGACTCCGATCTCCGGTGGACTCCTCCTCCACCGTGCTCCGGGGCGTGGCGCCGCGGCGAGAGCCGAACGTCCCTGCCGTCAGTTGCTGCAGACGGTGCCGTCCTCCGGCACCGTTCCGTCGACGAGGTAGGCGTCGACGGCGTCGGTGACGCACTCCCCCGCCCGGCCGTAGGCGGTGTGCCCCTCGCCCTCCCAGGTGAGCAGGACACCCGAGGACAGCTGTTCGGCCAGCGCGACGCTCCACGCGTACGGCGTCGCCGGGTCGCCCGTGGTGCCGACGACGAGGATCGGCGCCGCGCCCTCGGCCGTGACCGGGGCCGGCTCGCGGACGCTCTGGACCGGCCACGCCTCGCACCCGGCGGACATGACGAAGTCGCGGCCGAACGTGGGCGCCTGGGCCTCGACGACGCGCGCCAGCTGGTCCAGCTCCTCGTACGACATCTCCTCGGCGGGGTAGTCCAGGCAGTTGATCGCGGTGAACGCGAGCATCTGGTTCGACCCGTACGTCCCGTCAGGGGTCCGCTCCAGGTACAGGTTCGCCAGCTCCAGGAAGATGGCGCCGCTGCGCTGGGTCAGCGCCTCCTCCAGGGCGAGCGTCAGGTACGTCCACGTCTGGTCGTCGTAGAGCGTGACGACCAGGCCGTAGAAGGCCATGGTCGCGTTGAGCTCGCGCCCCTGGCCGGCGCGCAGCGGCCGGGCCTCGATCGAGCTCATGAGCCCGTCGATCTGCTGCATGCCGTCGTCGACGTCACCGGTCAGCGGGCACCCCGGGCCGGCGAGGCAGTACTCGACGTAGGACCACAGCGCCTCCTCGAAGCCCACCGCCTGGCCGACGACGAGCTGCTCGGTGCTGTTGGACGGGTCCAGCGCGCCGTCGAGGAGGAGCCGGCCGACGTTCTGCGGGTACAGCTCCGCGAAGGTCGCCCCGAGGAGGGTGCCGTACGAGAAGCCCGCGTAGTGCAGACGGTCGTCACCGAGCACCGCCCGCAGCAGGTCCAGGTCGCGCGCGGCGCTGACCGTGTCGACGTGCTCGATCAGCGGGCCCGTCGCCTCGACGCAGGCCTCGCCGAACTCCCGCGCCGCCTCCCGCGCGGCGTCCAGGCTCGCCTGGTCCCGCACCGGCAGGTCGCTGGTGAGGTAGCGGTCCACCGCCGCGGGATCCCCGCAGGCCACCGCGCTGGAGCTGCCGACGCCGCGGGGGTCGAAGCCCACGAGGTCGTACGCCGCCAGCAGCCGGTCGCTGAACACGGTCCGGGCGTACTCGACGAACGAGGTCCCGGAGCCACCCGGGCCGCCGGGGTTCAGCAGGAGCGCGCCGACACGGTCGCCCTCGCTGCCCGTCGCCGCGGACCGACGCAGGGCGAGGTCGATGCTGCCGGCGTCGGGGTCCGACCAGTCCAGCGGCGCCTGCACCGTCGCGCACTGGAACGATCCGCCGCACGCCTCCCAGGTGACCTCCTGGGCGTAGAACGCCTCGAGCCCCCCGTTCAGCGGCGGGGCCGTGCTCTGCCCGGTCCCCCCGGTCGGCGAGGGCGCCGGGCCCTCGG
>JACIXM010000290.1 GCA_014360395.1 Actinotalea sp. | reverse complement strand
TGCGGTTCCACGTCGGCATCTGGGCCATGTGGTAGGTGCGGTGCATGAACCAGGCCGGCCAGCCGCGCAGCTTGATCCCGTAGACCTGCGCCACGCCCTTGCCGAGCCCGAGGGACGCCACGGTCCCCACGTGCTTGTGGCGGTAGGGCTCCACCGGCGCGCTGCGGAGCGCTCGCGCCAGGTTGTCCCCGAGGTGCCGGGCCTGACGGACGGCGTGCTGGGCGCTCGGCGAGCAGAACTTCCCGGGGTTGGCCAGGTCCGGCACGGCGGCGCAGTCCCCCGCGGTCCAGGCGCCGTCGACGACGGTGCCGTCCTCGTGCGCGACCTGCAGCGTCGGCAGGGCGTTGAGGCGGCCCATCCCGTCCAGGGGCAGGTCGGACTCGGCCAGCACCGGGTTGGCGCGCACGCCCGCGGTCCAGACGATCGTCGCGGAGTCGAGCTCCACCCCGGTCGAGGTGACGACGTGCCCGTCGACGCACGAGGTGAGGAACGTCGACAGGTGGACCTCGATGTCCCGCTTGCGCAGCTGCTCCAGCGCGTAGCCGCCCATCTCCTCGCCGAGCTCCGGCAGGATCCGGGTCGAGCCCTCGATCATGACGAAGCGCAGGTCCGCCATCGTCAGGGAGTCGTAGTGGCGCAGGACGTCGCGCGCCATGTCCTCGACCTCGGCGATCGCCTCGATCCCCGCGAACCCGCCGCCGACGAACGTGAAGGTCAGCAGCCGCCGGCGCAGGTCGGCGTCCCAGGTCGAGGCCGCCAGGTCGATCTTGCTGAGCACGTGGTTGCGCAGCGCGATCGCCTCCTCGACCTGCTTGAACCCGATGGCCTCCTCGGCCAGCCCCGGGATGGGCAGCGTGCGGGCGACCGAGCCGAGCGCGACGACCAGGTGGTCGTACGTGATCTCGTACGCGTCGCCCTCGTCCGGCTGCAGCCGGACGGTCCGCTCGGCGTGGCGGATCTGCGTGACCCGGGCGGTGAGGCTGTCCACGCCGTCCAGCTCGCGCCGGTGCGCGACGACGACGTGCCGCGGCTCGAGCGAGCCCGCCGCGGCCTCCGGGAGGAAGGGCTGGTAGGTCATGTAAGGACGCGGGTCGACGACGACGATCGCCGCCTCGCGCCGACCGAGCCGGCGGCGCAGGCGCAGCGCCGTGTAGAAGCCGACGTAGCCGCCGCCGAGGACGACGATCCGGGGGACCTTGCGCGGACGGGGCGTGACGGGCGTCGCGGACGTCTGGGTCATAGGTCCCAGCATGCGCTCTTGTGAAAGTCTTCACAAGCGCTTCTCACGCTCTGGGCCGTGATACCCGCCACAGTCGTCCCATGTCGTGCCGGCAGGTCCTCCTCACCGGCCGGGTGCGCTATCCCCGTCGGCGGGCGAGGCGGACCGCCGTGGCCAGCGCCTCGTCGAGCATCGCCTCCGTGAGCCGTCCGGTCTGGGTGTTCTGCTGCGAGACGTGGTAGCTGCCCACCAGGTGCACGACGA
>JACIXM010000029.1 GCA_014360395.1 Actinotalea sp. | reverse complement strand
CTGCACGACGTGCGCGACGACGGGGACCGCTCCCTGCGGCCCGCCCGCCGCGGCGCTCTGCGCGGACAGGACTCCACCCGCGGCGAGCCCGAGTGCCACCAGCACGACGGCAGCGCGTCCCCGGGTGGTCAGTCGCAGGGGTGCCGGGCGCCGTGCCTCGGCGTGGCACGCCGCCGCGCCGGCGCTCGTCCCGTGCTGCTCCGCCGTGCCGTTCATGGCCCACCTCCGGTCGAGTCCCGCATCGCGTCCGAGGCGGGGCCTCGAACACCTGTACGTCGAACGTCTGTACGATGTCTAGCACGTCGATCCCGGGACGTCCAGGGGGACCGCGTCGCCGCCACGCCGCGCCGAGGGCGACACGCGGTCGAACAGATGTTTGATCGCACCCTGTCGGCGTCCTAGGGTTGCCGACGAGGACGAGGACACCACCGACCACCGACACGCAACCGGCACAGCACGGACACCAACCGACACGGAGCGGCCGCGCGGACCCCGCGGCCCGGACCCCAGGAGGACGACGTGGCCCCGACCCGACCGCCGAACCGGGACGAGAGCGACCCGCTCGCCACGGTGCACGCCCTCCCGGACGGGCCGGGCGACGCCGACGGCCTGACGTCACGCCAGCGGCTGGTCCTCGAGACCATCCGGTCCAGCGTGGAGCGGCGCGGCTACCCGCCGAGCATGCGCGAGATCGGGGAGGCCGTCGGCCTGACCAGCCCCTCCTCCGTCAAGCACCAGCTGATGGCGCTCGAGCGCAAGGGCTACCTGCGCCGGGACCCGAACCGCCCCCGGGCCATCGAGGTGGTCCACCCCGACGACTCCCGGCCGATCGCGCCGCTCGAGCGCCCGGCGGCCCCCGACGACGCGGGCGACGGGGCGACGCAGGTGCCGGCGCCGTCGTACGTCCCGGTCGTCGGCCGCATCGCCGCGGGCGGCCCGATCCTCGCCGAGCAGGTGGTCGAGGACGTGTTCCCCCTGCCCCGCCAGCTCGTCGGCGAGGGCGACCTGTTCCTGCTGCGCGTGGCGGGCGACTCGATGGTGGAGGCCGCGATCTGCGACGGGGACTGGGTGGTGGTGCGCCGTCAGCCGGTCGCGGAGAACGGCGAGATCGTCGCCGCGATGATCGACGGCGAGGCGACCGTCAAGACGCTCCGGCGGGCGGACGGCCACGTCTGGCTGCTGCCGCAGAACGCGGCCTACGAGCCGATCGACGGCGACGACGCCGTGGTGCTCGGTCGCGTGGTCAGCGTGCTGCGAAGCCTCTGAGCGCCGCGCAGCCGGGGAGCGCTGCACGGTCCTCGGCGGCGAGCTCGTCGCCGCCCGCGGAGCACGCGGCGTCGGCCCCGGGGCGCGGGTGGCCCCGGGGCCACCCGCGCCGGTCAGAGCCCGAACTGACGGGCGACGCCGCGCAGCGCGTCGGCCGACCGGCGCAACACGCGCAGCTCGTCGTCGGACATGCTCACCGCGAGGCGGGCCTGGACGCAGTGCCGCCCCACGACAGAGG
>JACIXM010000289.1 GCA_014360395.1 Actinotalea sp. | reverse complement strand
GACCCGGCTCCCCGTACCGGGCCGGGCCGCGGGGCGGGCCCGTCGTCCTGCGCTCCCCCTCCCGCAGGACGACGGGCCCGGCGTGCCTAGACTCGACGGACCCGTGGGAGGAAGGACACATGGCTGTACGGCTTCAGGACGTCGCGGAGCGCGCCGGCGTGTCCGTGCGCACCGTGTCCAACGTCGTCAACGACTTCCCGCACGTCCGCCCCGCGGTGCGCGAGCGGGTGCAGAAGGCGATCACGGAGCTCGGCTACCAACCGAACATGACCGCGCGGTTCCTGCGCGGCGGACGCACGGGGATGATCGCGCTCGCCGTGCCGGACCTGTCCGTGCCGTACTTCGCCGAGCTCGCCGGCTACATGATGCGCGCGGCCCGCGGTCACGGGCTGACGCTCCTCATCGAGGAGACGGACGGGGACCGCGAGCGCGAGGTGCTCTTCGCCACCGGCCCGCGCGCGAGCATGATCGACGGATTGATCCTCAGCCCCCTCGCCGCCGAGGCGGAGGACCTCAGCACGCCGGCACGGTCCGTGCCGGTCGTGCTCCTGGGTGAGCGGGCGTTCGACGAGCCGCTGGACCACATCGCCATCGACAACGTCCGCGCCGCGCGCGAGGCCACGACGCACCTCGCCCACCTGGGGCGACGCCGGATCGCCGCGATCGGCGCACGCCCGGACCACGACAGCCGCATGGCGGACCTCCGGCTCGACGGCTACCACCAGGCCCTGGCCGCGGCCGGGATCGCCCGCGACCCCGACCTCGTCGTCGCCACACCGTGGTTCACGCGCCAGGACGGGTACGACGCCGTCACCCAGCTCGTCCGCAGCGGGGCGCAGCCGGACGCCCTGTTCTGCTTCAACGACCTCCTCGCCCTCGGTGCGATGCGCGCGCTGGCGGACCACGGCCTGCGGTGCCCCGAGGACGTCGCCGTGGTCGGGATCGACGGCATCGAGGACGGCGCCTTCTCCGTGCCGACCCTCACGACGATCGCCCCCGACATGGCCGGCATCGCCTCCCGGGCGGTCGACCTCCTCGTCGCGCGGATCGCCGACCGGGACGGGCGCGTGCCGGTCGACGACGTCGCGGGCTTCCGGCTGGTGGTCCGGGGCAGCACCCTGGCACCGTCGGGCGGTGACCTGCGATGATCGGCACGGCCGGGTCGAGGGCGACCCGGGACGAGGAGATGAGACGTCGTGACGATCATCGTCGGGTACACCCCCACCCCGGAGGGTGAGGCAGCGCTCGATCACTCCATCAAGGAGGCCCACAACCACGGGGACGAGCTCCTCGTGGTCAACGTGTCGGCCCGGTCCGACCCGCCGGAGTCCACCTTCGCCACCGACACCGAGCTCGCCGCCGTCCAGCAGCGGCTCGAGGGCGAGGGCGTGCGTTTCACGCTGCGCCAGCTGGTGCGCGGCAAGGACCCCGCGGACGAGATCCTCGGCCTGGCGGAGGAGCTGGACGTGCGCGGCATCGTCATCGGTGTCCGGCACCGCACGCCCGTGGGCAAGCTCCTGCTGGGCAGCAACTCCCAGCGGATCCTTCTCGAGGCGGCCTGCCCGGTCATCGCGGTCAAGGCGCAGCGCAAGGACCGCCCGGCCTGAGACCGTGCCCGGCCGAGGCGCTCGGCCGGGCACCCGGCCCTCGGTCCCGGACCGGAGGCCGCTGCTCCGGCGCAACCGGGACCGCGCGTCCGGCCCGTCTCCGCGCCGGCTCAGGCATGCCCTGACATGATCGGCGCATGCCCGCACCGCAGCGCGAGACCCGGCAGCCCGACGTGCTCGACGCGGGCTGGCAGCCCGACGTGCTGGGCCCGGGCTGGCAGGCCCGCACCCTGCGACTGCGCCCGGACGAGCAGGGTGAGGGCGCGGTCGCGACCCTCGTGCGCCGCGTCCCTGCCCACGACTCGACCGATGTCCCCGCTCCCCACGACGCCGCACCGGTCGACGGCACGGCCGAGCGGCCGCGGCGCGCGGTCCTCTACGTCCACGGCTACGTCGACTACTTCTTCCAGACCCACCTCGCCGAGGCCTGGGCGGACGCCGGGTACGCCTTCTACGCGATCGACCTGCGCGACCACGGCCGGTCGATCCGCGACGGCCGGCTGCCCAACTACACGCCGCGCCTGGCCGTGCACACCGAAGAGCTCGACCGGGCGGCCCGGATCCTTCGTGAGGAGGAGGGCCACGACGTCGTCGTCGTCAACGGGCACTCGACCGGCGGGCTCCTCACGGCGCTGTGGGCGCACGGCCGGCGGGGGCGTCCGGACCGGCCGATGGACGCCCTCGTGCTCAACTCGCCGTGGCTGGACCTCAACCGGCCGTGGTTCGACCGGGTCGTCACGACGCACCTGGTGGACCTCGTCGTCGCCCGGGTGGCGCCCACCGCCGTCGTCGGCAGCCTGAGCCCCGCCTACGGGGAGTGGCTGACGCGCCACGACGGCGGCGGGTGGGAGTACGACCTGACGTGGAAGCCCCATGCCGGCTTCGGGGCCCGGGCTGCGTGGCTGCGGACGATCCGGCGCGGCCATGCGGCCGTGGCGCGCGGCCTGGCCGTCGACGTGCCGGTCCTGGTGTGCACCTCCGACGCGAGCGGCCCCGCCAAGGGCGTGCACGACGCGCTGGACCGGACGGACTCGGTCCTGGCGGTCGAGCACATGTGGCAGCGCGCGCCGCGCCTGGGTCCCGACGTCACCGTCGTGCGCATCCCCGGCGGCGTG
>JACIXM010000288.1 GCA_014360395.1 Actinotalea sp. | reverse complement strand
GGCCGTCGATGCGGTCGGGCCACCGGCGGCGGAACTCCTCCTCGAACGCGTCCCAGGTCTGCTCCGGCAGGCCGAGCGCCCAGGCCGCCCGGTCGTCCTCGCCGAGGGCGTACGCACGCGCCGCCGCGATGACGTAGTTGGCCCAGAGCGCGCCGAGGTCGAAGGCGACCGGGCCGTAGAACGCGAACTCGGAGTCGAACGCCTTGACGCTGTCGCACTGCGTGGAGCCCTCGGGGGCACGCACCATGACCGAGCCGGTGTGCAGGTCGCCGTGGACGAGCGCCTCGGCGTGCGTCATGAACATCCACTTCGCCCGGCCCATCGCGGTGACGAAGACCTCGTCCGCGGCGAGTTCCGCGGCGTCCGGCTCGTTCGCCGGCAGGACGCTGTTGCGCCCCGCGTCCACCGACGGCTCGGTGAAGACGAGGTCCTCGGTGATGAGGCAGAGCTGGGGGTTCACCGACGCCGCGACCCGGCGCGCGAGCTCCTCGCGCTCGACCGCGAACAGGGAGGTGCCGAACGCGAGGGAGGCGACGTAGCGGCCCATCGCCGCCGCGGCGCCGTCGTGCACGAGGCCCTCGTTGAGGGCGTGCCGCCACACGCGGTGGTCGCTGAGGTCCTCCATCGCGATGATGTGCCGCGGCTCGTCGAAGTCGTGCACCTCGACGACGTGCGCGGGCAGCAGGGCGTGGTGGGCCTGCAGCGAGTCGACCTCGAACCGCGCGCGCTCCGGCGTCATGGGCCAGCCCTCCCCGACCATCCGGACGTAGGGCAGCGCCTGCTTGAGGACGAGGCCCCGGCCCCGGTCGTCCTTGAGCAGGAAGACCAGGTTGAGGTTGCCGTCGCCGATCTCGTCCACCGACGCGAGGCGGTCCGGGTCGACGGTGCCCGCGAGCGCGGGGCGGCTGCGGACGTAGTCGGCCACCGTGTCGACGGTGAGGAACTCGTAGTCAGCACTCATGGTGCGTACCTCCTGCGGAGCCGGGTCAGGTGGCCGGCGTGTAGCGGACCTTGCGGCGGGACAGCGTGAACGAGAAGAGCAGAGCGACGATGAGGACGAGGCCCTTGGCCGTGTCCTGGTGGTAGTACTGGAAGCCCTTCATGGTCAGTCCGGTGAGAACGATCGCGACGAGCAGGGCGCCGAGCAGCGTGCCCCACGCGTTCGGCCGGGCCAGGCCCAGCACCGACGTGCCGACGAGTGCGACGGCGACCGCCTCCAGCAGGCTCGAGGCGCCGGCGTTGACGTCACCCTGGCCGATGCGCGAGACGAGGATGAGGCCGCCCACGGAGGCGAACAGGCCCGAGATCACGTAGGCCAGGCCCCGGTAGAGCCCCACGCGGACGCCGGCCAGGCGCGCGGCCTCGGGGTTGGCGCCGATCGCGTAGAGGATGCGGCCGGCCGACGTGCGGCTGAGCACGAACCAAGAGACCAGGACGAGCACGAGCATGATGACCACGGGCAGCGGCACGGGCCCGACGAAGCCGCGGTCGATGAGCAGGAAGTCACGCGTGAAGCGACCCGGCGCCACGCTGCCGTCGCGGAGCACCATGCCGCTGGAGACGGACTGGCCGCTCACCGGGATGAGCTTGGCGCCCTGAATGACGAACATCATCCCCAACGTGGCAAGGAGGTCCGGGATCTTGAAGACCACGATGAGCACGGCGTTCGCCAGCCCCACGAGGATGCCGCCCAGGAGCACCGCCGCGACGGCCGTGGGCCCGGTGAGGTTGTAGAAGACCATGGTCATCGCCGCGAGCTGGACCGCCAGCCCGGCGGTGGCGCCGATGGAGAGGTCGAGCCCGCCGACGACCATGGTGAAGGTCACCCCGAGGCCAAGGATCGCCGTGACGGAGGCGAACTTGAGCATCGAGAACATCGTCGAGGACTGGGCGAACGCGGGCTCCGTCGCCGCGAAGTACACGAACAGCAGCACGGTGACGGCGATGAAGCCGTACTTCACCAGCGCGTCGCGCACCTTCCCGACGGTCTCCGGGGAACGCAGGGCCTCAGGCACGGTCAAGCCACCTCCGACATGCTCGCGACGATCGCGTCGTTGTCCACCTCGGTCGTGTAGGCGTCGAGCCGCAGCTCGCCCTCGACCATGACCAGGACCCTGTCGGCGATCTCGCGGATCTCGTCCACGTCGCTCGACAGGACCACCACGCAGGCGCCGGCGGCGGCCTGCTCGCGCGCGCGGCGGGAGATGTCCCCCCGCGCACCGATGTCCACGCCGCGGAAAGGCTCGTCGAGCAGCAGCACGCGCGGTCCCGAGTGCATCCACCGCCCGACGACGACCTTCTGCTGGTTACCGCCCGAGAGCGCGTCCACGTTCTGGTCCGGCCCCGTGGCCACCACCCCGAAGTCGCGGATGACCTCCAGGGCGACGGACCGCTCGCGCCGGAAGCGCAGCACCCCGCTGCGCGTGACCGCGCGGAGGAAGGGCAGCGTCGACGTCGTCGCGATGGTCCAGCCCGGGAGCATCGCCTCGGCCGCCCTGTCCTCGGGCACGAGGTAGACGCCGCGCCGGACGGCGTCGACGGTCCGGCGCGGCCGGTACTCCTCGCCGTCGAGCCGCATGGTGCCGCAGCGCAGTCGGTCGGCACCGAAGATGCCGCGGGCCAGCTCCGACTTCCCCGCTCCGATGAGGCCGACCACCCCGGTGACCTCGCCGTAGCGCAGGTCCAGGTCGATCGGGGCTGACCGATGCAGGAGCTGCACGCCCCGGACCTCGACGGCGACGCGGTCGCCGCGCATCTCGGTCCGCTCGCGGGTCTCGGCGAGCACGGACTCGCCCAGCATCGACTGGACAGCGGCCGCGATGTCCAGCGGCGCCTCCTGCCGGTTGCGGATCCGCCCGTCGCGCAGGACGACGAGCTCGTCCGCCAGGGTCC
>JACIXM010000287.1 GCA_014360395.1 Actinotalea sp. | reverse complement strand
CTCCTGCGTCGGCTCCTCGGAGGGCTCCGTCGTCGGCTCCTGCGTCGGCTCCGTCGGCGCCGGAGCCGGCGACTCGCCGTCCGGGGCGTCGTCGATCGGGGCCTCGGGGGCGATCGGGAGGTCGTCGTCCGGGATGAGGTCGTCGACGCCGGCGTCACCGCCGAACACCTGGTCCAGCGCTTCCTCGAGGGTCTCGGCGAAGCCGATCTCCTCGCCGAAGGACACCAGGACGCGCTGCAGCAGCGGGAACTGCGTACCCGTGGAGCTCTGGACGTAGACCGGCTGGACGTACAGCAGGCCGCCGCCGACGGGCAGGGTGAGCAGGTTGCCGCTGACGACCTCGGACGCGCCGAGCGTCAGGACGTTCAGGCTCTCGGACACCTCGGGGCTGGACCGGAAGGCGTTCTGCACCTGACCCGGTCCGGGCACCGTCGAGTTTCTCGGTAGCTCCAGCAGCCTGAGCTGTCCGAAGCCTTCTCTGACCTCGCCCGGTGTGCTGCCGGTCTCGGAGTCGACGGCCAGGAAGCCCGTGAGTACCTGGCGGTCGGTGGTACCGCCGGGGACGAACACCGAGGTCAAGGAGAACACCGGCTCGTCCTGGGTCGGCATCTGCAGCGTCAGGTAGTACGGCGGCTGCGCCTGGGACTCGGTGACTGGGTCCTGCGGGTTCCGCCAGAAGTCCTGACCGGAGTAGAACTCCGCCGCGGTGTCGACGTGGTAGGTCGACAGCAGGTTCCGCTGGACCTTGAACAGGTCCTCCGGGTACCGCAGGTGGGCCATGAGGTCACCGGAGATCTCGCTGACCGGCTGCAGGGCGTCGGGGAAGACGTTGGACCACGCCCGCAGGATCGGGTCCTCCGTGTCCCACGCGTACAGCGTGACCTCGCCGGAGTAGGCGTCCACGACGGCCTTGACCGAGTTGCGGATGTAGTTGACCTGCTG
Organism: Actinotalea sp.; assembly: GCA_014360395.1. Taxonomy (GTDB): domain Bacteria; phylum Actinomycetota; class Actinomycetes; order Actinomycetales; family Cellulomonadaceae; genus Actinotalea. Next base: position 1,911 of record JACIXM010000287.1, on the reverse strand, counting down.
CGGGGCCAGGGCCGCGATGACGTCCGACTGACCGGTGAGGGCATCCACCGTGATCTCCTCCAGCGCGCGGCTGGAGGAGTACGGGTACTGCGCGGAGGTCGTGTACCCGTCGACGATCCACACGATCTTCTGGTCCACGACCGCCGGGTAGACCCGGGTGTCCAGCGTCAGGAACGGCGCGACCTTGCCGACGCGGTCCCGCGGGTCGCGGTCGTAGAGGATCTGCGACTCGGACGTCACGCGGTCGGAGAAGAGGATCTGCTCGGAGCCGAACTTCAGCGCGTAGAGCACCTGGTTGAGGACGTTGCCCACGCTCGGCCCGGCCTGGACCTCCCGGGTCGGGAAGGTCGTGTTGACCTGGCCCGACGGCGCGTCGTCGTCGGGGAAGTCGAGCTCCCACGGCTCGGTGCCCTCGGGGGCACCGACGATGGAGTACTCCGGCAGGCTCTGGCCGAAGTAGATCCGCGGCTCGTAGTCGCCGAGGGCACCCGTGGAGGGGATGCCGCCCTGGAAGAAGGCCGGCCGGCCGTCGTTCTGGGTCGTGTTGCCGTACGCGGCGACGACGCCGAAGCCGTGCGTGTAGACGGTGTGGTCGTTGACCCAGGTCCGCTGCCCGGCGCCCAGACCGGCGAGGTTGAGCTCGCGCACCGCGATGACGGTGTCCCGCATCTCGCCGTCGATCTCGTACCGGTCGACGGCGAGGGTGTCGGGGAAGTTGTAGTACTGCTTGTTCTGCTGCAGCTGGCGGAACGACGGGCTCACGATCGCGGGGTCGAGCAGACGGATGCTCGCCGTGGTGTCCGCGTCCTCGCGCAGCGCGCCCTCCCGGCCCTCGAGGGCCGCGTTGTACGTCTCGGTCTCGACGTTGTCGATCCCGAACGCCGTCCGTGTCGCATCGATGTTCCGCTGGATGTACTGCGCCTCCGCCTCCTGCTCGTTCGGGGCGACCTGGAAGCGCTGCACGACCGAGGGGAAGATGCCGCCGATGGCGACCGCCGACACGACCATGACGCCGACGCCGATGGCCGGCAGGCGCCAGCTGCCCTGGAACGCCGCGACGACGAAGAGCGCCGCCACGAGCACGGCCACCGCGGCGAGGATCAGCCGGGACGGCATGACCGCGTTGACGTCGGCGTAGAACGCGCCCTGGACGCCGGCCGTGCCGATGTCGCTGGGCTGGGTCAGCAGGGAGTACCGGTCCAGCCAGTAGTTCGCCGCGACCAGCAGCATGATCACGGTGGCGATGCTCGCGAGGTGGATCCGCGCGGCGCGCGTCGTCCGCTCCCCCTCACCGCCCAGGCGCAGGCCCCCGTAGAGGTAGTGCGTCGCGACGGCGGCGATGCCGGCGATGATCGCGACGGCCATGAGGAAGGAGACGACGAACCGCAGCGCCGGCAGCGTGAAGACGAAGAAGCCGATGTCCATGCCGAACTGGGGGTCGTTCTGGCCGAACGACTCGGCGTTGAACGCGAGCAGGACCGTCTGCCACTGCGCCGAGGCCGCCGCACCGGCGAAGAAGCCCAGCAGCGCCGGGGCCGCGATCATGACGAGGCGACGCAGCGGCTCGATCATCTCGCGGTACTGGTCCAGGGACGCCTGCTCCGGCGTCGACGGGGCGTAGACCGGCCGGGAACGGTAGGCGACGGACAGGCTCGCGAACACCGCGGCGCCCATGAGCAGGAAGCCGGCGGCGAACAGCGCGCCGCGGGTCAGCCACTCGGTGCGCAGCACGTCGAGGAAGCCGACGACGTCGAACCAGAGGACCTCGGTCCACAGCTGGGCGGCGATCATCACGAGCACGCCGAGCGCACCGAGCACGATGATCGTCGGCGCGAGCGCGCCGCGGCGGCGTTCGGGGCGTGGGGAGGGCGGGGCAGGGCGGGGGGCGGAGGCGAAGCTCACGTCACTACC
>JACIXM010000286.1 GCA_014360395.1 Actinotalea sp. | reverse complement strand
GGGACTGCCTCCGGCGGGGGCCAGGCCTCGCCCTGCGCACCCGTCCCGGCGGACGACGGCGCCGCGCGCTCGAGCGTGGCCACCGCGTCGACCGGTCCGCGCGAGGCGACGTCGTCGTCGGCGGGCCCGGCCGCAGGAGCCGACGCGAGCGGACCCGGGCCGTCGGCCACCGCGTCGACCAGCGCGCCGGTCGCGGTCCCGCTCGCCAGAGCCACGAGTCCCGCCGCGGCGAGGGCGGTCCGGCCGACCCATGCCGGAGGGCGTCGGCGCGCCGCCCTCCGCCGGCCGTGGGCCGGTCGGGTCGGGAGCGGGGACGACGACACGGCCCCATCGTGACACCACGACACACCGACGGCACAGGGCGCGGTCCGTCGATAGCATCGATGGATGAGCGATCCCGCGGGACGTCCCCGCGCCGTGCGGATGGCCGCCGTGGCCCGCCGCGCGCAGGTGCTCGAGGTCGCCCAGGAGCTCTTCGCCCGCGAGGGCTACCACCACGTGTCGATGGACGACATCGCCGACGCGGCGGAGGTCAGCAAGCCCGTCCTCTACCGCCACTTCCCGTCCAAGCTCGACCTCTACCTCGCCGTCGTCGACCACCGGGGCGAGGCGCTCGTGGCCCGGATCGACGCGGCGCTGGCCGGCATCCCGGCCGAGGCGGCCAGCGGCGGCCGCGACGTCGTCCGGGCGATCGTGCGGGCGTACGTGGAGTTCGTCGAGCAGGCCGGCGAGTCCTTCTCGCTGCTGTTCGAGTCCGACGTCACCCGTGACGCCGACGTGCGCCTGCGCGTCGAGCACGCCTCCGCCGAGGCGGCGCGGGCGATCTGCCGCGGCCTGCAGGGGGTGGCGGGGCTGCCCGACGCGGAGGCCCGGCTGGCCGGGGCGGCCCTCGTCGGGATGGCCCAGGTCGCGGCGACCACCCGGTACCGCACCGGTGAGGTCGGGGTGGACGCCACGGTCGAGCTCATCACCGACCTGTCCTGGCGTGGCGTTGCGGGCCTCGTGCGCGGCGCCGGGACCACCCCCTGATCGCTGTCGGCGGACAGACGGCCTCCGGGGCCTCCGCGGCGCGACCGCGTGCCTAGGATGGCGCCAGGTCCTGAACCGACGGCTTGAGGAGTGGACGTGGAGATCACGATCGGCGTGCAGAACGTGGGGCGCGAGCTGGTGTTCGAGACCGACAAGACCGCCGACGAGGTGTCCGCCGCTGTCGCCGCCGCCCTCGCCGAGGGCGGCCCGCTGCAGCTCACCGACACCCGCGGCCGGCACTTCCTCGTCCCGAGCGCGACCGTCGCCTACATCGAGATCGGCAGCGACGAGACCCGCAAGGTCGGCTTCCACAACATCTGAGCGACCGACGGCGCGGCGACCCGGCTCGGGCGTCGCGCCGTCGTCGTCCGCGCTGCCGTGGCGGCGCAGCGCCGGGAGGCCTCACGCCGCCAGGCCGAGGCGCCCCATCCGGCGGCTGTGCTCCGCCGTGAGCAGCGCGAAGAGCCGCTGCTGGGCGTCGGCGCCGCGCTCGTCCGCCATCGCGGCCTCCAGCAGCGGGCGGAAGCGCGGCTGGCCCTCGAGCACCGCGGAGACGGCGTTGAGCGCCTCGCCCACCAGGCGCCGGCCCCACAGCGCCAGGCGGGAGGCGAGCGTCGGGTCGCTCTCGACCGCCCTCGCCAGCGACCCCAGGACGAGCGCGGTGTGCGCCTCGCCCTCCAGCACGTCCTCGACGACCGCCCGCGTGCCGTCGTCGAGGGGCCGTGCCAGGGCCCGGCAGAAGTCGTCCGCGACGGCGTAGCCCACGTACGCCTTGAGCAGGCGCTCCCACCAGGTGCTCGGGATCGTGCGGGTGTCGAAGTCGACGAGCAGGCCGGCGTGCGGCGCCATGACCTGCTCCAGCTCAAAACCGAGCTCGCCGATCCGGTCCCGCACGCGGCCCAGGTGGTCCAGCGACTGCCCCGCCAGGTCGCTCAGCTCGAGCCGCTGGGCGAGGGTCGGGGCCAGTCCCGCGTCGGCTGCCAGCCGCGTGAACGCGGCCAGCTCGAGGTAGGCCACCATTCCCAGCACCGCGAGGGCGTCCTCGACCGAGGCGTCGTAACCCGAAGGGGCGTCGGCGGGGCGCTCCGCGTCGGACGTCGTGGTTCCGCTCATCCGATCAGGCTAACGCCGCGGGGGCAGCAGCCAGGGCACGCCGGCGCGCGGCACGCACGGCGTGCGGGCACGCGCGGACGCCGTCCGATACCATCACTGCGTTCCTTCGGTTGACCGGTCGTCCCGACATCCTCGCCCCGCACCGGGGCCAGCACTCCGCGATCGGCTACCGGCCCATCCGCGGCGCGGCCCGCTCCGGTACGAGTCCGGGACCCGGCACCCGCAGCCCTCCGGCTGCGACGAGGTCCCAGGACCACCCGACGCGTGTGGCCCCGCGGCAGACACCGTGGAGTACCCGTATGCCCGACACACCGGACCTGACGACCGACCTCGCCGCCGACGCGGCCCTGCCCGACGCGATCGTCGCCGCCCCCGCCGACGTCCCCGTCCAGCAGACGTTCGCCGACTTCGGCATCCGCGCCCAGATCGTCGACGCCCTCACCGACGCCGGCATCACCCACCCCTTCCCCATCCAGGCCCTGACGCTGCCGGTCGCGCTGTCGCGGCACGACATCATCGGTCAGGCCAAGACGGGCACCGGCAAGACGCTCGGTTTCGGGCTGCCGCTGCTGGAGCACGTCGTCGGCCCCGACGAGGACGGCTTCTCCTCCCTGCCCGCGCCGGGCAAGCCGCAGGCCGTGGTCATCGTTCCGACGCGCGAGCTCGCCGTGCAGGTCGCCGGCGACCTGGAGACCGCCTCGCGGCGCCGCTCGGTCCGCGTCGTGCAGGTCTACGGCGGCCGCGCCTACGAGCCGCAGGTCGAGGCGCTGCACCGCGGCGTCGAGGTCGTGGTCGGCACCCCGGGTCGCATGATCGACCTCATGAACCAGGGCCACCTGGACCTGACGCGGGCCAAGACGGTCGTCCTGGACGAGGCGGACGAGATGCTCGACCTCGGCTTCCTCCCCGACGTGGAGAAGCTCCTCGCCCGGACCCCCGCGACCCGCCACACGATGCTGTTCTCGGCGACCATGCCGGGCGCCGTCGTCGCGATGGCCCGCCGCTACATGACCCAGCCGACCCACATCCGGGCCGCGGACCCGGACGACGACGGCGCGACGCTCAAGGCGATCAAGCAGGTCGTCTACCGAGCGCACGCCCTGGACAAGGTCGAGATGCTCTCCCGCATCCTCCAGGCCCGCGGGCGCGGTCTGACGATCGTCTTCGCCCGGACCAAGCGCACCGCCGCCAAGGTCTCCGACGAGCTGACCGAGCGCGGCTTCGCGGCCGGCGCCATCCACGGCGACCTGGGCCAGGGCGCGCGCGAGCAGGCCCTGCGCGCGTTCCGCTCGGGCAAGATCGACGTCCTCGTCGCGACGGACGTCGCGGCGCGCGGCATCGACGTGGACGACGTCACCCACGTCGTCAACTACCAGTGCCCCGAGGACGAGAAGACCTACCTGCACCGGACCGGCCGCACCGGGCGCGCCGGGCGGACGGGCACGGCGGTCACCTTCGTGGACTGGGACGACCTGCCCCGCTGGGGCCTCATCGACCGCGCCCTCGACCTCGGCTTCCCCGAGCCGGTCGAGACGTACTCCTCCTCGCCCCACCTGTACGAGGAGCTCGACATCCCCGAGGGCACCAAGGGCCGGCTGCCGAAGGAGGCCCGCACCCGGGCCGGCCTGGAGGCGGAGGAGCTCGAGGACCTGGGCGAGACCGGCAAGCGGGTCGGCAAGCGTCCCGGCGGGCGCGAGGAGGGTCGTGGCGGTCGGGGCCGCGGGGACCGGGACCGGGGCGGCTCGCGCCGCTCCGGCGACGACGGTGGTGAGCGGTCCGGCGGGCGGTCCCGCCGGCGGTCCGGCCCTGCCGACGACACCTCGGCCGGTGGCCCGGCTGCGGGCAGCGCGACGACCGCCGACGGCGGCGCGGGTGCCGGCGGCGAGGGCGGCGACCGTCCGCGCCGGCGGCGCAACCGCCGTCGCAAGTCCGCCGAGCGGTCGACGGAGAGCGTGGCTCCGGCCGAGGCCTGAGGCCTGACGCCCCGCACCGGCGCGCGCTACCGTCGTGACGGTCGGCCGCGGGAGGCGCCCGCGCGTCCGGCGGCGGAGGGCGCGATGTCCACAGGGTCATCCGGGTCTGCGGGCGTCCCCCGCTGGGCCGGGCGCCGCGCCACGGCCGTGGCCGTGGCCGCGTACCTGCTGAGCCTCCTTGCCCTCCAGCTCAGCGACGCCGTCCTCCACCGCTTCGACGACGCGACCAAGCCCGACCTGCGCGCCAGCGGGTACTCCCGCGAGGACCTCCTCGCTCTGCTCACGGCGTACGGCCCGGACGGCCGGGTCGCCTACGGGGTCAACCTCGTCGTCGACACGGTGTACCCGCTGGCCCTCGCCGCGGCCGCCGTCCTGCTCGCGGCGCGCGCCTTCGACGGCCGGTACCGCTGGCTGTGGGTGCCCCCGCTCGCCTTCGCCGCGCTCGACGTGGTGGAGAACGTCCTGCTCGGGGTGGCGACGGCCGCCTACCCCGACGTCCCCGGCGGTCTCGTCGCCGTCGCGTCGCCGCTGACGCAGGTCAAGCTCGTGACGTTCCTCGCGACGATGGTCGTGCTGCTCCTCTCGGCCGGCACCGTGGTCGTGCGTTGGTGGCGCCGGCGGCCGGCGGTGCCGCGGCGCTGAGCGACGCACCGCGGACGACAGCGGTGCAGGCCGGGACCGCGGGCACACAGCGTCGCGCCCGGGCAGCATGCGGTCATGAGCCTCTACGCGGACCTGCCGGCCCGACGGACCCGCCAGATCGCCGGGGACGGGCTCGTCGCCGTCTGGGTGCTCGCCTGGGTCGCCGTCGGGCGGGCGGTGCACGAGCAGGTCAGCCGCCTCGCGGCCCCCGGCCGGACCCTCGAGGACGCGGGGCGCGACCTCGAGGACGGGCTCCGCACGGCCGGCCGCGAGGTCGCGCGCACGCCCGTGCTCGGTGAGGAGCTCCAGGCGCCGTTCGAGGGCGCCGGGGACGCTGCCGCCTCCCTCGCGGCCGCCGGCACCGCCGTGCAGGACGGCGTCGGGCGGGCCGCGCTGCTCGCCGCGCTCGCCGTCGCGACGTGGCCGGTCGTCCTGGTGCTCGGCGCCTGGGTGCTGCACCGGTGGCGGCAGCTCGCGGACGCCGCCGTCGGCCGCCGGCTCGCCGCCTCCCCCGCCGGGCGGGACCTCCTGGCGCTGCGCGCGCTCGCCCACGCCCCGCTCGGCTCGCTCACGGACGACGACGTCGTCGGCTGGCGGCAGCGCGACCGGCTGACCCTCGACCGCCTCGCCGCGCAGGGCGCCCGAGCGCTGGGGGTCCGGCCGCCGGAGGCGGGACCCACCACGCCGAGCGCCGCCCGGCCGGGCGACCGGCGAGCGGGCGCCGATGAGCCTCCGGTCAGCCCGCCTCGATGAAGGCGCGCACCGCGTCCGCGACGAGCTGCACGGCGATGGCGGCCAGCAGCAGGCCGGCGATCCGGCTGATGAGGATCGTCCCGCTGTCCTTGAGCACGCGGTGGATGACGTTGGCGAAGCGCATCGACAGCCACAGGCACAGGTGCACGCCCACGACGCCCAGGCCGATGGCGACCCAGTCGGCCGTGCTCTCGGCACGCTGGACGAAGACCATCGTCGCGACGATCGCGCCCGGTCCGGCGAGCAGCGGCGTGCCGAGGGGGACCATGGCCACGTTGACGCCCGTCGCGCCGGACGGCTGGGCGGTCGACTCCATCTTGCCGGTCAGGAGCTCCATCGCCACGAGGAGCAGGAGCAGGCCCCCCGAGGCCTGCAGTGCCGGGAGGGAGATGTTCATGTACGACAGCAGCTGCTGACCGAACAGCGCGAAGCTGACGATGACGCCGAACGCGACGAGGATCGCCTGCCGCGCCGCGCGGTTGCGCTGCTTGGCCGTCATGGCACCGGTGAGGCCCAGGAAGATCGGCACCGTCCCGGGTGGATCCATGATCACGAACAGCGTGACGAAGACCCCCGCGAGCACGCTCACGTCGACGATGTCGCTCACCGACCCACCACCGGCCACCGTCCCTGGTCCGCGATCCGCTCGAGCACCTCCGGCGCCGTCGTGTGCTCGCCGAGGAGGCTGGGCTTGCCTGCACCGTGGTAGTCGCTGGACCCGGTGACGAGGAGCCCGAGAGAGTGTGCCAGGTCCAGCAGGTGCTCCGTCTGGGACCGGGTGTGGTCGCGGTGGTGCACCTCCAGCCCGGCCAGCCCGGCGTCCGTCATCCGACGGATCGTCTCGTCCCCGACGACGGCGCCGCGCACCGAGGCGGCCGGGTGCGCCATGACCGGCACGCCCCCGGCGGCGCGGACCAGCCGCACGGCGGCCACCGCGTCGGGCGCATGGTGGGGGACGTAGTACCGGGACCCGGTCGCCAGGTAGGAGTCGAAGGCGGCGGAGCGGTCCGGGACGTGGCCGAGCGCGACGAGGGCGTCGGCGACGTGCGGGCGCCCCACGGTGGTGCCCGGCTCGGTCTGCGCCTCGACGTCGGCCCACGTGATGCGCAGGTCGCGGGCGAGCAGCTCCACCATCCGACGGGCCCGGTGCAGGCGGGAGTCCCGGGTGAGCTCGAGCTCGGCGAGCAGGGCGGCGTCGGTCGGGTCGTGCAGGTAGCTGAGCAGGTGCACGCTCACGCCGCCGGCGCGGCAGGAGATCTCCATGCCGGGCACGAGCACGATGCCGCGCTCCAGCGCCGCGGCGGACGCCTCCGTCCAGCCCGCGGTGGAGTCGTGGTCCGTGAGGGCGACGACGTCCAGCCCCGCCTCGGCCGCCCGTGCGACGACCTCGCCCGGCGCGTCGGTCCCGTCCGAGACCGTCGAGTGGGTGTGGAGGTCGATGCGCACGAGCACCCAGCGTACGGCCGCACCCTGGGGCTCCGGGCGGTGGGACGGACGGCCCCGGCGGCGGGACCCCCGGGGCGCGGCGCCGTCGGGCGGTGCGACGATGGGGGGCATGACCGAGAGCACCGCCACACCCGGCACGCCCGACGCCACCCCGGCCGCCCCGGAGACCTCCCCGCGGGACCAGACCCTGGCCGACCGCGGGTCGAACCGCTCGCAGCGGCCGTCGTCGGAGGCCTTCCGCCGCTTCATCGCCGAGCGCTGGGCCGACCGTCCCGCGGGCACCCCGGCGCCGCTGCCGGCCGCCCCGTACGCCGCGGCGCGTCGCGCCCGGATCAGCGCGCTGTTCCCGGGCGAGCGCCTCGTGCTGCCGGCCGGCCCGCTGAAGACCCGGTCGAACGACACCGACTACCGCTTCCGCCCTCACTCGGCGTTCGCCCACCTCACGGGCCTGGGCACCGACCAGGAGCCCGACGCCGTCCTGGTGCTCCACCCGACCGACGACGGCGGCCACGAGGCCGTCCTGTACTTCCGCCCGCTGGCGGGCCGGGACACCGAGGAGTTCTTCGCCGACGCCCGCTACGGGGAGTTCTGGGTGGGCGCGCGCCCGACCCTGGACGACCTGGCGGCGCTGACCGGCGTGCGCACCGCTGCCCTGGAGGAGCTCGCCGACGCACTCGCCAAGGACGCCGGCGAGGGCGGGGTCCGGATCCGGGTCGTACCGGGCGCCGACGACGCCGTCGCGGCGCAGGTGGACGAGGCGCGCGGCGGCACCGCCACGGCCGACGAGCTCGCCGAGGCCGACGCCGCGCTGGCCGAGGCGCTCTCGGAGCTGCGGCTGACCAAGGACGAGTACGAGGTGGAGCAGATGCGCGCCGCCGTCGCGGCGACGATCGCGGGCTTCGAGCGGATCGTCCGCAACCTGCCCCGCGCGGTCGAGCACCGCCGGGGTGAGCGGGTCATCGAGTCGAGCTTCGACGGGCACGCGCGGGAGGAGGGCAACGCGGTCGGCTACGAGACGATCGCCGCCTCCGGGGACCACGCGACCACCCTGCACTGGACCCGCAACGACGGCGAGGTCCGCCCCGGCGACCTCGTGCTGGTCGACGCCGGCGTGGAGGTCGACTCCCTCTACACGGCCGACGTCACCCGCACCCTGCCCGTGGACGGCACGTTCACCGACGTCCAGCGGCGCATCTACCAGGCCGTCCTCGACGCGGCGGACGCCGCCTTCGCCGTCGCGAAGCCCGGGTCACGCTTCCGCGACCTGCACGCCGCGGCGATGGAGGTCATCGCCGCACGCCTGGCCGAGTGGGGGCTGCTCCCGGGCACGGCGGAGGAGTCCCTGGACCCCGAGGGCCAGTACCACCGCCGCTGGATGGTGCACGGCACCAGCCACCACCTGGGCCTCGACGTGCACGACTGCGCGCAGGCGCGCCGGGAGCTCTACCTCGACGGCGTCCTCGAGCCGGGCATGGTATTCACCATCGAGCCCGGCCTCTACTTCAAGTCGGACGACCTCGTGGTGCCCGAGGAGTACCGGGGCATCGGCGTGCGCATCGAGGACGACGTGCTCATCACCGAGGACGGCCACGAGAACCTCAGCGCCGCGCTCCCCCGCCGCCCGGAGGACGTCGAGGCCTGGATGGCCCGTCTGCTGGGGCGGTGAGCGTCAGCCCCGCGGGTCGGCCGGGGGGTCCGCCGGCGGGGTCGAGGTCGGGGGTGCCGGCTGCTGGCTCGGCGGGGTCGACGTCGGCGGGGTCGACGCCGGCGGGGCCGGCTCCTGGCTCGGTGGGGTCGGCTGCTCCGGCACGGACGGCTGCTGGGCGACGGGCGGCGTGGGCGGCCAGGGTCGGCCGCCGCGCAGCTCGGCGAGCAGGGCGCGCGCCTTGTGGGCGTGCTCGGTCTCGCACAGCACCGCGTACTGGGACGCGACGATCTGGCTGGCGGAGGTGAAGTCGCGCTTGCCGCCGGTGAAGGCGTAGGAGATGACGGAGAAGAGGATCCCGAACGCCGCACCGATCGCGATCGCCGGGAAGATGATCGAACCGCCCCCGGTCGGCGCCGCGAAGAACGACAGCAGGATGCCGACGAAGAGCCCGAACCACGCGCCGGACGCGAGGCCCGCGAGCGCGACCCGCGAGTAGGTCAGGCGCCCGGTGACCCGCTCGACCATGCGCAGGTCGGTGCCGACGATCGTCACGTGCTGGACCGGGAACTCCTGGTCCGAGAGGTGGTCGACCGCCTTCTGCGCCTCGAGGTACGTGTCGTACGCGGCGATCTGGTCACCCCGCGGCGGGGTCGGCACGGCCGGCGGGCGGGTGCTCCGGTTCAGGCTCATGGGGTGATTCTCCCCTGCCGCATGATCACCGGCCACGTCGCGACCACGACGGCGCGTCGACCGACGAACGGCGCACCGTGATCACCACCGGGCGGGACGGGGGTCCAGCACTACGCTGGGCGGCGTGAGTGCGACGCGGGTCTTCGCCGCGCGCCTGGCCGGGACGACGGTGTTCGACCCCCTGGGTGACCAGGTCGGCCGGGTGCGTGACGTCGTCGTGCTCCTGCGCGCCAAGGGCGCCCCGCGGGCCGTCGGGCTCGTCGTGGAGGTCCCGGGCCGGCGCCGGGTGTTCCTGCCGCTGACGCGCGTGACGAGCATGGACGCGGGCGCCGTCATCAGCACCGGCCTGGTCAACATGCGCCGCTTCGAGCAGCGCGCCTCGGAGACCCTCGCGATCGGTGAGCTCCTGGACCGTCGCGTCGAGCTGCTGGACGGCTCCGGCGCGGCGACGGTCGTGGACGTCGGCATGGAGCAGCAGCGCAACCGCGACTGGCTCGTCACGAAGCTGTTCGTGCGACGGCAGGCGGGTCGGCCGGGCGGCCTCGGGCTGCGCCGCCGCGGCGAGACGGTGCTCGTGGACACCACCGCCGTGCGCAGCCTCGCGGGCGGCCCGGAGCTGCAGGGCGCCGAGCTGCTGCTGGCCTCCTACGAGGACTCCAAGCCAGCGGACCTCGCCGACGTCCTGCACGACCTCGGCGACGCGCGCATGGTCGAGGTCGCCGCGGCGCTGCCCAACGAGCGGCTCGCCGACGTCCTGGAGGAGCTGCCCGAGGACGACCAGGT
>JACIXM010000285.1 GCA_014360395.1 Actinotalea sp. | reverse complement strand
CCTCCCTGCCGTCCAGGTAGCCGAAGGGTCGAGAGCCAGGGCCGGCGGCCTCGCTCCCCACGTGCACTCCCCGCCCAGTCCCTCGCGGCTGGCCCGGGTCAGTGGCGCACTGGCGATGGGTCATCCGCGGCTCGTGACCCCCAGATCCCAGGAGACCGCCATGACCCAGCCCCAGTGGTCCTTCGAGACCCGTCAGATCCACGCCGGCCAGACGCCCGACCCGGCCACCGGCGCCCGCGCGCTGCCGATCCACCAGACGACGTCGTTCGTCTTCCCCGACGCCGACGCCGCCGCGGCCCGCTTCGCGCTGCAGGACCTCGGCCCGATCTACACCCGCATCGGCAACCCCACCCAGCAGGCGGTGGAGGACCGGATCGCCTCGCTCGAGGGCGGCGTCGGCGCGCTGCTGCTGTCCTCCGGCCAGGCCGCGACGACGTACGCGATCCTCAACATCGCCGAGGCGGGCGACCACGTCGTCGCCAGCCCCAGCCTGTACGGCGGCACCTACAACCTGCTCCACCACACGCTGCCCAAGCTCGGGGTGCAGGTCACCTTCGTGACCGACCCGCACGACCCGCAGGCCTGGCGCGACGCCGTCCGCCCGGAGACCAAGCTGTTCTTCGGCGAGACGATCCCCAACCCCCGGAGCGACATCCTCGACATCGAGGCGGTCGCGGGCGTCGCGCACGAGGTCGGCGTCCCCCTGATCGTCGACAACACCGTCGCGACGCCGTACCTCGTCCGCCCGCTGGAGCACGGGGCGGACATCGTGGTGCACTCGGCGACCAAGTACCTGGGCGGGCACGGGACGGCGATCGGCGGCGTCATCGTCGACGGCGGCTCGTTCGACTTCGCCCAGCACCCCGACCGCTTCCCCAACTACAACCAGCCGGACCCGAGCTACAACGGGCTCGTCTACGCCCGGGACCTCGGCGTCGGCGGGGCGTTCGGCGTCAACCTGGCCTTCATCCTCAAGGCGCGCGTTCAGCTGCTGCGCGACCTGGGCTCGGCGATCTCGCCGTTCAACGCGTTCCTCATCGCGCAGGGCCTGGAGACGCTGTCGCTGCGGGTCGAGCGGCACGTCCAGAACGCGCAGGCGGTCGCCGAGTGGCTGGAGGCGCGCGAGGAGGTGGGCACGGTGCACTACGCCGGTCTGGCCTCCAGCCCGTGGCACGCCAACGCCCGCAAGTACGCCCCGCGCGGCACGGGCGCCGTCGTCGCCTTCGAGCTCGAGGGCGGCGCGGAGGCGGGCAAGCGGTTCGTCGACGCGCTCGAGCTGCACTCGAACGTCGCGAACATCGGCGACGTGCGGTCGCTGGTCATCCACCCGGCCTCGACGACGCACAGCCAGCTGACGCCAGAGCAGCAGGCGCTGTCCGGCATCACGCCGGGGCTCGTGCGCCTCGCCGTCGGCCTCGAGCACATCGACGACATCCTCGCCGACCTGGACGCCGGGTTCCGAGCGGCCAAGGGCGCGTGATGAGCACCCCCTCCCGCCATACCGCGCAGGGTGCGCACGACGTGGACACCCCGGGCCGCCGTCGGGCGAGCGACGTAGGTTGGCGCGTCGTGCAGACCCCGACGACGACGGACGCCCCGGCCACGGCCGGCCGCCGCGAGCCCGTGTGGGCCGGCGGCACGCCCGTGCCCGCGAGCGCGGCGTGGCGGGAGGGGGACCCGCTCGGGGACCGGAAGCGCCTCTCGATCGGTCCGCTGACGCTCGAGGGCGGCGAGACGCTGCCGGACGTGACGTTCGCCTACGAGACGTGGGGGACGCTCTCCCCCACCGGCGACAACGCCGTGCTCGTCCTGCACGCCCTCACCGGTGACTCGCACGTCCTCGGGCCGGCCGGGCCGGGGCACCCGACGGCGGGCTGGTGGGACACGCTGGTCGGGCCGGGCTGCCCGATCGACACCGACCGGTACTTCGTCGTCGCACCGAACGTCCTCGGGGGGTGCCAGGGCACGACCGGCCCGGCCACGAATGCTCCCGACGGTCGGCCGTGGGGCGGGCGGTTCCCGTTCGTCACCACGCGCGACCAGGTCCGGGCCGAGATCGCCCTGACCGACGCGCTCGGCATCGACAGCTGGGCGTTCGTCGTCGGGGCGTCGATGGGCGGCATGCGGGTGCTCGAGTGGGCGGTCACGGCCCCGGAGCGCGTGCGCGCGCTCGGCGCCATCGCCACCACCGCGCAGACGACGGCGGACCAGATCGCCTGGGCGCACCCGCAGCTCGAGGCGATCCGCAGCGACCCGAGCTGGCGGGGCGGGGACTACTACGACCTGCCCGAGGGCCAGGGCCCGCACGTCGGTCTCGGGATCGCGCGGCAGATCGCGCACACCACCTACCGGGCCGCCGTCGAGCTCGACGGGCGCTTCGGCCGGCAGGCGCAGGGCGCCGAGGAGCCGCTGGGCGGCGGCGGGCGCTACGCCGTGCAGTCCTACCTCGACCACCACGCCGGCAAGCTCGCGCGGCGCTTCGACGCGAACTCCTACCTCGTGCTCACCGAGTCGATGCTGTCCCACGACGTCGGCCGCGAGCGCGGCGGGGTCGAGGCGGCGCTGGCGACGGTGCCCGCCCGGGCGCTCGTCGTCGCCGTCGACTCCGACCGGCTGTACCTGCCGGCGGAGTCCGAGCGCATCGCCGCCGCCCTGCCCGGCGCGGAGCGGACGCATCTCATCCACTCCGACTACGGGCACGACGGGTTCCTCATCGAGTTCGACCAGCTCGGCGCGCTGGTCCGGGAGTTCTTGGGCTGACGGCTCCGCTGCGCGCCGGACCGTCGCTCCCTAGCATGCGAGGCATGGCGACGGACCTCGCGACGACCGACCACCTCCTGCGCACGCAGTGGCTGCGGCTGCGGGAGTGGCTCGAGGACCTCGACGACGACGCCACGGCGGCACCCAGCGTGGTTCCGGGCTGGACGGTCGCCGAGCTCGTCGCCCACCTCGGTCGGGTCATGGACGCGGTGGCGGTGACCCAGCCGGCCGACGACGACGCCCGCCCGATCAGCCTCGGCGCCTACCTGGCCCTGACGGCCGAGCGCGCGGAGCGGATCGACACCGTCACCCGCGAGCTGGCGCAGCAGATCGCCGCCGACCCCCTCGGGGCCCTGGACCGCCACGCCGAGGACGCGTTCGCCCAGCTCCAGGTGCTGCGCGCGCTCGGGCCCGACCCGGTCGTGCGCACCCGGGTCGCCGAGATCCGCCTGTCCGACCTGGCCCTGAGCCGCCTGCTGGAGCTCGTCGTCCACGGCGACGACCTGGACCGCTCCCTCCCCGCCCAGCCCGGCGACATCGTCGTCGACGAGGCCCTCCAGGTCGTCTCCGACGCCCTCCTGGAGATCGTGACCGACCGCGGCGGCTGGGAGCTCGAGGTCGTCGAGCCGCGGGCCTGGGTGCGCCTCGCCTGCGGCCGGACCCCCGTGGACGCCGACGCCATCGGCGCAGCGGTCCGGCCGCGCTACACCTCCGACTCCATGCCGGACCTGGCCGGAATGCTCCCGCTCGTCTGACCGGCGTCCGTCTGACACCCGCGCGACCAGCGCCTACGGTGGCGGACATGACCATGCTCGCCGCCGTCGCCGTCCGCACCGACCCCCAGGACCCGCTGTCCGGCCTCGAGCTGCGCCAGGTCGAGCGCCCCGGCGAGCGGGACCTCCCGCCGCACTGGTCCGTCGTCGACGTGCGCGCCGCGAGCCTGAACCACCACGACCTGTGGTCGCTGCGCGGCGTGGGACTGCCGGACGAGGCGCTGCCGATGGTGCTGGGCTGCGACGCGGCGGGCGTCACGGCGGACGGCCGCGAGGTGGTCGTGCACGCCGTCGTCGGCGCGACGGGGCACGGCGTCGGGCCGGGCGAGCGGCGCTCCCTGCTGTCGGAGAAGTACCCCGGGACGCTGGCGGAGCAGGTCGCCGTGCCGACGTGGAACCTCGTGCCCAAGCCGCCGGAGCTGACCTTCGCGGAGGCCGCGTGCCTGCCGACGGCGTGGCTCACGGCCTACCGGATGCTCTTCACCAGCGCCCGCCTCGCGCCCGGGGACCGGGTGCTCGTCCAGGGCGCGGGCGGTGGCGTCGCCTCCGCCGCGGTGCAGCTCGGGGCGGCGGCGGGCCTGGAGGTCGCCGTCACCAGCCGCGACGCCGGCAAGCGCGAGCGCGCCCTGGCGATGGGCGCCGCCGTCGCCGTCGAACCCGGCGCCCGGCTGCCGTTCCGCGCCGACGCCGTCCTGGAGACCGTCGGCGCCGCGACGTGGAGCCACTCGGTGCGATCCGTCCGGCCGGGCGGGGTGATCGTCGTCGCCGGCGCCACCTCCGGGGACCCCTCCCCCATGGAGCTGACCCGGATCTTCTTCACCGAGATCTCCGTGCTCGGCGCGACCATGGGCGACAAGGACGACCTCGAGGCGCTGCTGCGCATGCTCGTCCGCACCGGCGTCCGGCCGACCATCGACACGAGCGTCCCGCTGGACCGCGCCCCCGAGGGCTTCGCCCGGCTCGCCTCGGGCGAGCAGGTGGGCAAGGTCGTCGTGACGGTCGGGTGAGCATGGCCGACGACGACGGCGCCTGGGTCCCCGACGTCCTCGGCGCGGGCTTCGAGGCGCGCACCCTGCCGCTGGCCGACGACGACGAGGGCGAGGTCGTCGCCACCCTCGTCCGGTACCGCCCCGACACGCCGGAGCCGGTCCGCCCGGCCCGAGCGGTCCTGTACCTGCACGGGTGGAACGACTACTTCTTCCAGGTCGGTCTCGCGCAGTTCTGGCACGGCCAGGGCGCCGCGTTCTTCGCCCTGGACCTGCGCAAGTACGGCCGCAGCCTGCGCGAGCACCAGACGCCGAACCACGTCGAGGACCTCACCGCCTACGACGAGGAGATCGGCCGCGCGCTGGACCTCATCCACGCCGACCTCGGCCGGAACGCCCGGGTGCTGCTCATGGGGCACAGCACCGGCGGGCTGGTCGCGGCGCTGTGGGCGGACCGGAACCCCGGCCGGCTCGGCGGCCTCGTCCTCAACAGCCCGTGGCTGGAGATGACCGGCTCCTCGGTCGCGCGGCTGATCAGCCAGCCGGTGGTGCAGCAGATCGCCCGCCTGCACCCGCGCACCCCCATGGTCGCGCGCGACCCGGGCTTCTACGTCCGCACGCTGCTCACCGAGCACGGCGGGGAGTGGGAGTTCGACGAGCGGTGGCGGCCCACCCCGTTCTTCCCCATCCGCGCCGGGTGGCTCCAGGCCGTCATGGAGGGCCACGCGCGAGTCGCGGCCGGCCTGGCGATCGACACCCCCGTGCTCATGGCCGCCTCGGCCCGCAGCATCATCGGCACCCGCTGGCGGGAGGAGATGCGTGCCGCCGACGTCGTCCTCGACGCCGACCTCCTCGCCCGCCGCGCCGTGCTGCTCGGGCCCCTGGTCACCGTGCTGCGCGTCGACGGCGGCCTGCACGACCTGACCCTGTCGCCCCCGGCGGTCCGTGAGCACTTCTACGCCGAGGTCACCCGCTGGCTCAGCGCGTACGGGTGGGCCGGTCCCGTCGTGCCGGTCGACGGCGGCGCGGACCCCCTGGCCTGAACGGCGCCCGGGCCGCCTACGGCTCGCGCAGCAGGTCGCCCAGGCTGGGGCCGTCCTCGTGGCCGACGCGCCACACCGACCAGCCGTCGACGACCGTGCCGCCCGAGGCGAACGCCGCCGCGCGGTCGGGGTCCCCGAACCGCCGCCCGTGCGCCTCGACGACGCCGTCGGGGTGCAGCACCGCCTCGTAGCGCTGGCCGCGGCGCCGCCGGACCCACACGAGCGCCGTCGGCCCGTCCTGGCGCGCGGCGATCTCCACCAGGCGCGGGTCCGGGCCCGGCCGGCGGTGCTCGCCGGTCCCGGCGGAGCCGGCGGTCGGCGACGACGACGACGGCGCCGCGCTCACCGGACTCGCGGCGGGCACGGCGTTGACGGGCTGGGCCCCCGGTACGGAGCTCACGGGTGCGCTGACCGGCTGGGCGGGGCTCACGGACC
>JACIXM010000284.1 GCA_014360395.1 Actinotalea sp. | reverse complement strand
CGCGCCGCTGGCGATCGGCGTCGTCGTCGTGGCGACGTTCGTCCTGCTGTTCCTCATGACCGGTTCCGTCGTGATCCCGATCAAGGCGCTGCTGACCAATACCGTGTCGCTGGCCGCGTCCCTCGGCGTCATGGTCTGGGCCTTCCAGGACGGGAACCTCGAGGGTCTGCTGCGCTTCACCTCCACCGGCGGCATCGAGACGTACGTCGTCGCGCTGATCATCGCGTTCGGCTTCGGCCTGGCGATGGACTACGAGGTGTTCCTCCTGTCGCGGATCAAGGAGGCCTACGACTCGGGCCGGTCCAACGACGAGGCCGTCCGCGTCGGCCTGCAGCGCTCGGGACGCATCATCACCTCGGCCGCGCTCATCATCATCGTCGTGTTCACCGGGTTCATCTTCGGCGAGCTGCTGGTGATCAAGGCGGTCGGCTTCGCCCTCGCGGTGGCGGTCTTCGTCGACGCCACGCTCGTGCGGATGCTGCTCGTGCCCTCCACCATGACGCTGCTGGACCGCTACAACTGGTGGGCGCCGCCCTTCCTGCGCCGGGTGCACCGCCGCTTCGCGATCCAGCACTGAGGCCGGTCCCCGGCGCCGCGTCGACGACGCGCGGCCGGCGCCCGAGGGAGGTCACGTGGGCGGGCGCGCGCTCCCCGCGGGCCCGTAGGACGAGAACTCGGCCAGGGTGACGTACCCGAGCCGGTGGTAGATCCGCCGCGCCGCGTCGTTGTCCGCGTACATGCCGAGGGAGACCCACTGGGCCCCGGCGGCGAAGCCGGCGCGCGTCAGCACCGCCGTGAGCGCCGCGCCCAGACCGCGGCCGCGGGCCGCCGGTCGCACGCCCAGGCCGTGCAGGTGCCAGGAGAACCCCGTGTCGTCGGCGCCGCCACGGACCTGGGCGCCGAACACGCCGAGCAGCCGGCCGTCGTCGTCGCGCACGCCGACCCAGGCGGCCTCGTGCGGTCCCGTGGGGTCCGCCGTCGTGCCGGGGTTGGCCTCGGCGAGGCAGTCCGCGACGGCGCCGCCCTCGGCACGGGGATCGAGGCGGACGACGGCGTCCTCGCCGGCCACCGGCGCGGGCGGCGCCTCCGTGAGGAGCCAGTCCCAGGTCGAGAACGGCTCGAGGCCGAGCGCGTCCAGGATCCCGGCGGGTACGTCCGTCCCTCG
>JACIXM010000283.1 GCA_014360395.1 Actinotalea sp. | reverse complement strand
TGGTGCGCGACCAGCTCGGCCTGGTGCTCGAGGCCGCGCTGGCGCGCGGCCGGGCCCCGGACCACGTGCTGCTGTCGGGCCCGCCGGGACTGGGCAAGACCACCCTGGCGATGATCATCGGTGCCGAGCTGGGGACCTCCGTACGGATCACCTCCGGCCCGGCGATCCAGCACGCGGGCGACCTGGCGGCGGTGCTGTCCTCCCTCGAGGAGGGCGAGGTCCTCTTCCTGGACGAGATCCACCGGATCGCGCGGCCGGCCGAGGAGCTGCTCTACGTCGCGATGGAGGACTTCCGGGTCGACGTCGTCGTCGGCAAGGGCGCCGGGGCCAACGCGATCGGTCTGACCCTGCCGCCCTTCACGGTGGTCGGCGCGACGACGCGGGCCGGTCTCCTGCCCGCGCCGCTGCGGGACCGGTTCGGGTTCACGGGCCACCTGGAGTTCTACGAGGACGACGAGCTCGTCCGGGTCCTCGAGCGGTCCGCGGGCCTGCTGGGCGTGGACCTGCACCGCGCCGCAGCGACGGAGATCGCGCGCCGGTCGCGGGGCACCCCGCGCATCGCGAACCGCCTCCTGCGCCGCGTCCGGGACTGGGCGCAGGTCCGCGGTGACGGCACGCTCGACCGCGGGGCGGCCCGGGCCGCGCTGGAGGTGTACGAGGTCGACGAGATCGGGCTGGACCGCCTCGACCGCGCCGTGCTGCACGCGCTGTGCGTCCGGTTCGGCGGCGGGCCGGTCGGTCTCACCACGCTCGCCGTCGCGGTCGGGGAGGAGCCGGAGACCGTGGAGACCGTGGCCGAGCCCTTCCTCGTCCGCGAGGGCCTCATGGGACGGACACCGCGCGGCCGGGTGGCGACGAGCCGTACCTGGCAGCACCTGCACCTGCGTCCGCCGCCCAGCGCGCCGACGCTCTTCTCCTGACCGGAACGGCGAACTTCCGCGGCAGCAGCGTCGTTAGACTCGCCGAGGCCCGCCCCCGACGAAAGAGACACCATGGAACTGCTCCTGCCCCTCGCGCTCGCCTTCGGCTTCCTCTGGCTGATGACCCGACGGACGCGGCGGATGCAGAAGGAGGCCACGGCGTTCCGCGAGACGCTTCAGCCGGGCCAGGAGGTCATGACCGGCTCTGGCCTGTTCGGCACCGTCGTGGCGGCCGAGGGCGACCGGGTCACCCTGGAGACCTCCCCGGGCGTCACCAGCCAGTGGCTGCGCGCGGCGATCGCGAAGCTCGTCGAGCCGCCGGTGTCCGACGAGGAGCTCGGGACGGCGGACGAGGCCGACGTGGCGCAGCCGGTCGTGCCGGACGACGCGTCCAGCCTGTCGTCGGAGCCGCACGACCCCGACGACACCGACCGGCGCTGACGCCGCCCTCCTGGAGACAAGCCATGACCGAGGACCAGCTCGTCGCGCGCGTCCGCGAGCTCATCCACGACGTGCCCGACTACCCCGAGCCGGGCGTCGTCTTCAAGGACATCACCCCGCTCCTGGCCGACGGGCCGACGTTCCGGGCCGTCGTCCACCACATGGCGGCGGGCGCCCCGGGTCCCGTCGACCTCGTCGTCGGGATGGAGGCACGGGGCTTCATCCTCGGCGCGCCCGTCGCGGCGGCACTCGGCGCCGGGTTCATCCCGGCCCGCAAGGCGGGCAAGCTGCCCCGCGAGACGGTGACCGGGGCGTACGACCTGGAGTACGGCAGCGCGGTCCTGGAGGTCCACGCGGACACGATCGGGCACGGTGCCCGGGTGCTGATCGTCGACGACGTGCTGGCGACCGGCGGCACCGCTGCGGCCACGGTCGAGCTCATCGGCCGGACCGGTGGCGAGGTCGTCGGGTTGAGCTTCCTCATGGAGCTCGGCTTCCTGCACGGCCGCGACCGCCTCGAGGGGCAGCGGCTCGACGTCGTCGTCGGCTACTGACGCACCGCCCGGCGCGACGAGGGTCCAGGTCCGGCGACTAGACTCGATCGTCCGACCGCGGCGGGGAGGTGACATGGCGACGACCCAGGACGGGGACGGGCGAGACCGGCAGCCCGGCCCGACGGGGGGCGCGTCCGGCTCCGCCCGGACCGGCACCGCTGCGCCCGGCACCGGGGGCGGTCCTGCCGCGGGCGCTCCGGCCAACGGCGTGAGCCCGACGCCCTCGACCGCCCGCCGGGCCGCGGACTTCGGGGGCATGCGGTCGCGCCTGGCCCGGCTGGGCACGCGCAGCTCGACCGCCTCGCCGGCGCTCGAGCCGCTGCTGCTGGCGGTCCGCGCCAACCACCCCCGCGCCGACCTGTCGATCCTCGAGCGGGCGTACGTCGTCGCCGAGCGGGCTCACGAGGGCCAGGTCCGCAAGTCCGGTGACCCGTACATCACCCACCCCGTCGCGGTGGCGACGATCCTCGCGGACCTGGGGATGACCCCGCCGACGCTGGCGGCGGCGCTCCTGCACGACACCGTCGAGGACACGGAGTACTCCCTCGCCGACCTGCGACGGGACTTCGGCGACGAGGTCGCGATGCTCGTGGACGGCGTGACCAAGCTCGACAAGGTGACCTACGGCGCCGCCGCGCAGGCGGAGACCGTGCGCAAGATGGTCGTGGCGATGTCCCGCGACATCCGCGTCCTCGTGATCAAGCTGGCCGACCGCCTGCACAACGCCCGGACCTGGAAGTTCGTGCCCGCGGCGTCGGCCGAGCGCAAGGCGCGGGAGACCCTGGAGATCTACGCCCCGCTGGCCCACCGCCTCGGCATGAACACGATCAAGTGGGAGCTGGAGGACCTCAGCTTCGCGACCCTGTACCCGAAGGTCTACGAGGAGATCGTGCACCTCGTGGCGGAGCGGGCCCCGGCGCGCGACGAGTACCTCTCGGTCGTCCGGGAGCAGGTCACCGCCGACCTGCGCGCCGCGAGGATCAAGGCGACGGTGACCGGCCGCCCCAAGCACTACTACTCGATCTACCAGAAGATGATCGTCCGGGGCCGCGACTTCGGCGACATCTACGACCTCGTGGGCGTGCGGGTCCTCGTGGACTCGGTGCGGGACTGCTACGGCGCGCTCGGCGCCCTCCACGCGCGGTGGAACCCGGTCCCCGGCCGGTTCAAGGACTACATCGCCATGCCGAAGTTCAACATGTACCAGTCCCTGCACACGACGGTCATCGGCCCGGGCGGCAAGCCCGTGGAGATCCAGATCCGCACGCACGACATGCACCGCCGCGCCGAGTACGGCGTCGCGGCGCACTGGAAGTACAAGGAGCACGCCAAGCAGCAGACCCCGGAGGCCGTCGACGGCACGACGGACATGGCCTGGCTGCGCCAGCTCGTGGACTGGCAGCGCGAGACCGCCGACCCGGCGGAGTTCCTGGAGTCGCTGCGGTTCGAGATCGGCGGCGCCGAGGTGTTCGTCTTCACGCCCAAGGGCGAGGCGATCGCGCTGCCGGCCGGGTCGACGCCGGTGGACTTCGCCTACGCGGTCCACACCGAGGTCGGGCACCGCACGATGGGAGCGCGGGTCAACGGTCGCCTCGTCCCGTTGGACAGCGCCCTCGACAACGGCGACGTCGTCGAGGTCCTCACCTCCAAGTCCGAGACGGCCGGTCCCAGCCGCGACTGGATGACCTTCGTCAAGAGCCCGCGGGCGCGGAACAAGATCCGCCAGTGGTTCTCCAAGGAGCGTCGCGAGGAGGCGATCGAGCACGGCAAGGACGCCATCGCCAAGGCGATGCGCAAGCAGAACCTGCCGATCCAGCGCCTCCTGACCCACGAGGCGCTCGTGGTGCTCGCCAACGAGATGCGGTACGCGGACGTCTCCGCGCTGTACGCCGCGGTCGGGGAGGGTCAGGTCTCCGCGGCGACCGTCGTGCAGAAGCTCGTCCACTCCATGGGGGGCGAGCAGGGGAACGAGGAGGACGCGGCCGAGGTCGCCCGTCCGGGTGCCAAGACCTCCCGCCGCCTGCGGGCCGGTGATGCGGGCGTCGTCGTCAAGGGCGTCAGCGACGTGTGGGCCAAGCTCGCCAAGTGCTGCACCCCGGTCCCGGGCGACGACATCGTCGGCTTCATCACGCGGGGCTTCGGCGTGTCGGTGCACCGCACCGACTGCGACAACGTCGCGGCCCTGCGGGCCCAGCCGGAGCGGCTCGTGGAGGTGGAGTGGGACGTCGGCGCGAGCACCCTGTTCCTCGTGCAGATCCAGGTCGAGGCGCTCGACCGGAGCCGGCTGCTGTCCGACGTCACGCGCGTCCTGTCGGACCACCACGTCAACATCCTGTCGGCGAGCGTGTCCACGTCCCGCGACCGGGTGGCGATCTCGCGGTTCGTCTTCGAGATGGCCGAGCCCGCGCACCTGAGCTCCGTGCTCTCGGCGGTCCGGAAGGTCGACGGTGTCTTCGACGTCTACCGGATCACCGGGACCCGCGCCTCCGAGGCACCGACCCTGCACTGACCGCGGCGACGCCCACCGCTGCGACCACCCCGCTGCGACGCCCGCCACGGCGGCGTGCACCGGTACGAGGCTGCCGGCCCCCACGACGACGGGCCGTCCCCCCGCGGGGAACGGCCCGTCGTGGTCGGGCGTGGATCAGCCGCGCGCCTCCTGGGCGGCGCGCTCGACCTGCTCCAGCCACGCCCGGCGCGCGTCGAGCGCGGCCTGGGCGTCGGCGACCTTCCGGGCATCGCCGGTGGCCTTCGCGGCGTCGAGGTCCGCCTCGAGCGCTGAGATCGCCGCGTACAGCTGCGCCGCGGCGCCCTCGGCCCGCGCCCGCGTCTCCGGGTTGGTCCGCCGCCACCGTGCGTCGTCGGCGTCCCGTACGGCCTGCTCCACCGCGCGCAGGCGGCCCTCGACCCGCTGGATGTCGCCGCGGGGCACCTTGCCCGCACGCTCCCAGCGGTCCTGGATCTCGCGCAGGGCCGCCTTGGCGGCGGCGAGGTCCGTCACCGGCACGAGCCGCTCGGCCTCCTCGAGCAGGCCCAGCTTCACCTCGAGGTTCGCCGAGTACTCCGCGTCGGTCTGCTTCTGGCTCGCGTCCCGCCCGGCGAAGAAGACGTCCTGCGCGGCCCGGAAGCGCGCCCACAGGGCGTCGTCGTCCTTGCGGCTCGCCCGCCCCGCGGCCTTCCAGCGCGTCATGAGGTCGCGGTACGCCGCGGACGTCGCACCCCAGTCCGTGCTCGAGGAGAGCCGCTCCGCCTCGGCGACGAGCGCCTCCTTGGCGGCCTTCGCCCCGGCGTTGCGCTTCTCCAGCTCGGAGAACCAGCGGCGGCGCTCCCGGTCGAACGCCGACCGGGCGTGGCTGAACCGCTTCCACAGGGCGTCCTCGGTGCCGCGGTCCAGCCGCGGCCCGTGCCGCTGGGCCTCCTTCCAGCGGTCCAGCAGCGTGCGCAGCTGCTCGCCCGCCGGGCGCCACTGCATCCGCTCGGGGTCGGTGGCGGCGATCTTCTCGGCCGCCTCGACGATCGCGGTGCGCTCGGCGACCGCAGCCTCCCGCGCTGCGGCGCGCTCGGCCTCGGCGGCGGCGCGACGCTCCGCGGCCACCGACCGCAGGGCCTCCAGGCGGGCACGCAGGGTCCCCAGGTCACCGACGGCCGCGGGTTCGGCGAGCTCCTCGCCCAGGTGCGCGAGGGTCGTGTCGATCTCCTTGACCGAGAGGTCCGTCGCCGCGAGGCGCGCCTCGAAGAGGACGACCTTCGCGTGCAGGTCGGCGTAGCGCCGCACGTAGAACGCCAGCGCCTCCGTCGGATCGGCGTCGGGGTACTGGCCGACGACGCGCTCGCCGGACTCCTCGCGCACCCAGACCGTGCCGTCGTCGTCGACGCGGCCCCAACGGGCCGCCTCGGCCGTCTCTGCGGCGGTGAGCGCGGGTGGCACGGGGGCCGCGGGCGCCGTCACAGCGGGGGCGACGGCGGCCGGGGTGGGCGCCGCGGGCCGGGGGACCGGGCGGGGCACGGGCCGGGGGCGGGGGCCCGGGGCGGGCACCTGGTCGGTGGACTCCTCCCCGGGGGACTCCTGGCTCACGTCCGGGGCCGCGCTCTCGGCCTCCGGGGCCCCGCCGGCCGGCTCCTCGGTGCCCGCGGTGGGCTCCTCGGTGGCCGTGGCCGGCTCCTCGGTGCCCGCGGTGGGCTCCTCGGTGGCCGTGGCCGGCTCCTCGGTGCCCGCGGTGGGCTCCTCGGTGGCCGTGGTCGGCTCCTCGGTGCCCGCGGTGGGCTCCTCGGTGCCCGTCGCGGGCTCCTCGACGGAGGTGACCGGCTCCTGCGTGCTCGTCGCGCCCTCCTCGGCAGCCTCGGCAGCCACGGGCTCGTCGTCGGACCCTGCGGCTTCGGCCGACGGCTCGTCCGGCGCCGTGACGGCGGCCTCGGTGGTGCCTTCCGTCGCGGCGGACGTGGCCTGCGCAGGGTCTTCCTCCACCGCGGCGGGCGTGCCCTGCTCCTCGGTGCTCCGGGGCACTGCGGCCTCGTCCTGCACGGGTGCGGCGTCGTCGGGCCCGACCGGGCGCTCGTCGTGGCTCACTGGGTCTGCACTCCTTCGGTGGCGGCGCCCGTGGGCGCCTGACGGCCCGCGGGGGCGCGGCGCACCGGCTGGTCCGGTGGCTGCGTCCGTGCGGGGGTCACGATCGCCCCAGGCCGGGTGCCGGGCGCGATACTGCGACGGCGACGACGCGCCCGGTGCGGGAGGAGGCTGCCGTCGGCCCTGGCTGCGCCGGCCGCGTCCGCACGCGGTCGGCCGACCGTGGTCGAGGTCACCGTTCCCCTTCCGGCTCGACGTTCACCACCCGGGCGCACCAGCGCGCACCGGGACCCGGCCAGTCTAGGCAAGCTGTGCCGCCGACGGCGTCCGTGCTGGTCCGGACGATGTCACGGTCTGGTCTCGGCGCCCGGGGCTACCCTCCGAGACGTGATCGTGCGCACCGTCGTCTCCCCGTTCCTCGGCACGAACTGCTACGTCGTCTCCGCCGAGGACGGCGCGACCGTCGTCGTCGACCCCGGGGCGGGCGTCGTCGGGGACCTCCTGGCCCTCGTCCAGGACCAGGCCCTGACGCCGGTTGCCCTGGTCGCCACCCACGGGCACGTGGACCACACGTGGTCGGCTGCGCCGCTGAGCCGGGCCTGGGGCGTCCCCCTCGTCCTGCACGCGGCGGACGCGTACCGTCTCGCCGACCCGTTCGGCACCCTGGGCCCGCTGGGTGCGCAGCTCGCGCCCCTCGCCGGCAGCCTCGGCGACCCCTACGCGGAGCCGGTCGACGTCCGTCTGCTCGACGTCGACGGGCCGGTGCCGGTCGCGGACGCGGTCGGCCTGCGGGCGCTGCACTGCCCTGGGCACACGGAGGGCTCGACCGTGTACCTCCTGGGCGACGCCGACGCGGGCTCACCTGCCGCCGCGTTCACCGGGGACGTGCTCTTCGCCGGGACCGTCGGTCGCACCGACCTGCCGGGCGGGGACGCGGGGGCCATGCAGCGCTCGCTCGCCCGGCTCGCCCGGCTCGACCCCCGTACGCAGGTGGCCCCGGGTCACGGCGCCACCTCGACGATCGGGGCGGAGCGGGGGAGCAACCCGTACCTGCGTGGCTGACGCCCACGGCCACGCTTGACGGCGGATCGAACGCGTGTTCGACTGTCGGCGTGAGGTGGGACGGACAACGCGTGGACACACGGACTGCGGCCGACGGCGCCCTGCCCGGCCTCGCGCTCGCCGGTCTCGTCCGCAGCGTCCGGACCCCGGACTTCCAGGGCGTCACGTTCCACGAGGTCGCCGCCCGGTCCGCGCTCAACCGCGTCCCGGAGGCGTCGCGGGTGCCGTTCCGGTGGACGGTCAACCCGATGCGCGGCTGCCTGCACGCGTGCACGTACTGCTTTGCCCGGCCCACCCATGAGTACCTCGAGCTGGGGGCCGGGCGCGACTTCGAGACGCAGATCGTCGTCAAGACCAACGTCGTCGAGGTGCTGCGCGCCGAGCTGTCGCGCCGGAGCTGGCGACGGGAGCACGTCGCACTGGGCACCAACACCGACCCGTACCAGCGGGCGGAGGGCCGCTACCGGCTCATGCCGGGGATCATCGGCGCCCTCGCGGCGTCGGGCACGCCGCTGTCCGTCCTGACCAAGGGGCCGCTCCTGCGCCGGGATCTCCCGCTGCTCGTCGACGCCGCGGCGACGGTACCGATCAGCGTGGCGGTCTCCCTGGCCGTCGGCGACACGGCCCTGCAGCAGTCCCTGGAGCCGGGGACACCCGACCCACGGGCCCGCCTGGACCTCGTCCGCGCGATCGCCGAGGCGGGTCTGCCGTGCAGCGTGCTCGTCGCGCCCGTCCTGCCCTGGCTGACCGACGGGGTCGAGCACCTCGACGACCTCCTGGCCCGGCTCGCCGACGCGGGCGCGACCGACGTCACCGTCATGCCGCTGCACCTGCGCGGGTCGGTCAAGCCGCTCTTCCTGCAGTGGTTGGCCCGCGAGCAGCCTCGCCTCGTGGCGGGCTACCGGCGCCTGTACGGCCGGGGTGCCTACGTCCCGCCCGCCTACGCGCGCTGGCTCGGCGAGCGCATCGAGCCGCTGCGCGCCCGGTACGGGCTGACCCGGACCACCCCGTGGCGCCCGACCCACGACGCACCGGAGGCGGTCCTCGTCGGGGCGCAGCCGACGCTCTTCTGATCCGGCCTACAGTTCCGCCATGGGCAACGAGGTCCGCACGCCGGTCCGGCGCGGTCGTCGTGCTCGTCCGTCGGGCGGCGCGGCGGACGTCGTCGTCGTCGGCAGCGGCTTCGGTGGGAGCGTCGCGGCGCTGCGCCTGGCGGAGAAGGGCTACCGCGTCGTCGTCCTCGAGGCGGGCCGCCGCTTCGCGGACGAGGACTTCGCGCGGACCTCGTGGGACCTGCGGCGGTTCCTGTGGGCGCCGCGGCTCGGCTGCTACGGCATCCAGCGCATCCACCGCGTCTCGGACTCCCTCATCCTCGCCGGTGCTGGGGTGGGCGGTGGCTCCCTCGTCTACGGGAACACGCTGTACCGGCCCCTGCCGGAGTTCTTCGCGGACCCGCAGTGGTCCGCGATCACCGACTGGGCCGCCGAGCTCGCCCCCTGGTACGACCAGGCCTCGCGGATGCTCGGCGTCACCGACAACCCGACCACGACGGCGGCCGACGTCCTCTTCCGCCGGGTCGCCGAGCGCATGGGTGTGGCCGGGACCTTCCGGACGACGCCGATCGGCGTCCACCTCGGCAGCCCGGGCGTCACGGTGCCGGACCCGTACTTCGGGGGCGCCGGACCTGCCCGGACAGGCTGCACCGAGTGCGGCGCCTGCATGACCGGATGCCGCGTGGGGGCGAAGAACACGCTGCCGAAGAACTACCTGCACCTCGCCGAGGCGGCCGGTGCGACGGTCGTGCCGATGACCACGGTCGAGCGGTTCCGCCCGACCGACGACGGCTGGGTCGTCCAGGCGCGCGCCACCGACGGACGGCTGCCGCCCGCCCGGTCGGTGTG
>JACIXM010000282.1 GCA_014360395.1 Actinotalea sp. | reverse complement strand
GGGCACAAAGCGCGGAATCTGCCCCCGGGGGGCTGAGGCGGGGGCCGTCTCTGCCCCCGCGGCGCTGAGGCGGGGGCCGTCGGCGGACAAGGGTGAGGGAGAGGGCGGGGGCGGAGCGGGGGCGGAGCGGGAGCGGCAGGCGGGATCCCTGTCAGCGGTCGCGGAGGGTGTCGCGGATGCGGGCGAGGCGCTCGGCGACGGAGCGCTCGTAGCCGCGGTCCGACGGGTCGTAGTACCGCACGCCGTCGAGCTCGTCCGGGGCGTACTGCTGCCCGACGACCGCGTGAGGGGCGTCGTGCGCGTACCGGTAGCCCTGGCCGTGACCGATCTTCTGCGCCCCGGCGTAGTGGGCGTCGCGCAGGTGCGGCGGCACCGGCCCGGCCTTCCCGGCGCGCACGTCCGCGATCGCGGCGTCGATCGCCCGGTACGCCGCGTTGGACTTCGGCGCCGTCGCCACGTGCACGACGGCCTCGGCGAGGATGATCCGCGCCTCCGGCATCCCGATGAGCGCCACGGCCTGGGCTGCCGCCACGGCCGTCTGCAGCGCGGACGGGTCGGCCATCCCGACCTCCTCGGCGGCGGCGATGACGATCCGCCGCGCGATGAACCGCGGGTCCTCCCCCGCGACGACCATCCGCGCCAGGTAGTGCAGCGCCGCGTCGACGTCCGAGCCGCGCATCGACTTGATGAACGCGCTGGTGACGTCGTAGTGCTGGTCCCCCGCCCGGTCGTACCGCACGGCGGCGACGTCGACGGCGCGCTCGACCGTCGCCAGGTCGACCACGGGGACGCCGTCCTGGTCGGGAGCCGCGTCCTCGGTCTCCAGCGCCGCGCCGGCCGCGGCCTCGAGGATCGTCAGCGCCTTGCGCGCGTCCCCGCCGGCCAGCCGCAGCAGGTGCTCCTCCGCCTCCGGGGCGAGCGTCACGGCACCGGCGAGCCCCCGCTCGTCCGCCAGCGCGCGGTGCAGGAGCCCGCGGACGTCGTCGGTCGTCAGCGGCTGGAGCGTGAGCAGCAGCGAGCGGGACAGCAGCGGGGAGTTGACCGAGAAGCTCGGGTTCTCGGTCGTGGCGGCGACGAGCGTCACCCAGCGGTTCTCCACGCTCGGCAGCAGGGCGTCCTGCTGCGTGGTGGAGAAGCGGTGCACCTCGTCGATGAAGAGCACGGTCTCCTGGCCGCCGGTGGCCAGCCGGCGCCGGGCGTCCGCCACCACGGCCCGGACGTCCTTGACGCCCGACGTCACGCCGGACAGCTCGACGAACCGCCGGCCCGACGTCAGCGCGATGAGGTACGCCAGGGTCGTCTTGCCGGTGCCCGGCGGGCCCCACAGCACGACCGACGACGGCGCAGCCCGGCGCGACCCCTCCTCCGCGGGCTCCACGAGCCGCCGCAGCGGTGAGCCCGCGGCGAGCAGGTGCCGCTGGCCGGCGACCTCGGCGAGTGCGCGCGGGCGCATGCGGACCGCCAGCGGCGCGGCGGCGTCGACCTCCGGCAGCCCCTCGGTCGTCGACGTCGTGGCGTCGAAGAGGTCCATGCGCTGGAGCCTACGCAGCGCCACCGACGCGCTGCCGCTCCTGGTCCTGGACAGCGCGCCGACCTGCGAGGATGGGAAGGTGTTCGACTCCCTCGGGCGACTCGTCGCGCGCGCCCCACGGACCGTCATCGCCGTGTGGGTGGCTCTCACGCTCGGCTCGTTCGCGCTCGCCGTCTTCGGCGTCGGCGGACAGACGCTGTTCGAGCGCCTCTCCACGGGGGCACCGGCCATCCCGGGCTCCGAGAGCACGGCGGGCGACGACATCCTCCGCGAGAACGCCGCGGTCGGCGAGAGCCTGAGCCTCGTGGTCGAGGGCGCTCCGCCCGCGACCGAGGGCCTCGCCGAGGAGGTCGCGGCGCTGCGCGCGGACCTGGCGGAGGTCGAGGGCGTGGCGATGGTCATCGACCCGTTCGCCCTGCCGGGGGGCCTGGAGAACCCGGCGGCGGCCGGGCTCCTCGCGGCCGACGAGGACGGGTTCCTCGTGGCCGTCGACCTCGCCCCGGACCTCACCGAGGACGAGGCCGACGAGGCGCTCGAGGAGGTCGCGGCGCTCCTGCGCGCGGCGCCGGAGCGGCTGCAGGACGTCGCGCCGGGAGCGACCGGCCGGGTCGGTGGCGCCTCGCTGATCATCGAGGCGATCACCGAGCAGGTCGAGAAGGACCTCCAGACCGGCGAGGCGATCGCCCTGCCGGTCGCGCTCCTCGTCATGGTGATGGTGTTCGGCGGCTTCGTGGCGGCGTCCATGCCCATGGTCGGCGCGATCGCGTCGATCGGCGCCGGCCTCGGCGCGGTCTACGGGCTGAGCCACCTGCTCGACCTCGACGCCTCGGTCGTCAACGTGGTCACGCTGCTGAGCATCGGCCTGTCGATCGACTACGGCCTCCTGATCGTCTCCCGCTACCGCGAGGAGCTCCACCGTCTCCTCGACGAGGACGAGGCGGTCCCGCACCGCCGGCGTCGCCGCGACCCCGTCGTGGAGACCGCGCTGCGGCAGACGATGGTCACCGCCGGCCGCACGGTCTTCTACTCCGCCGTCACCGTCGCGATCTCGATCGCCGGCCTGCTCGCGTTCCAGCCCGACATCCTCCGCGGTTTCGGCGCCGCCGGCGTCGTCGTCGTGCTCATCGCCGTGGCGACCGCGATGACGCTCGTGCCGGCGCTCCTGCGCCTGACGGGCCGTCGGCTGGTGCGGCCGGGTCTGGTCCACCGCATCCCCGGGCTGTCCTGGGTGCTCCAACGCACCGGCGACGTCTCCTCGGAGGAGGGCGCGTTCTCGCGGCTGGCCGCCTGGGTGCAGCGCCGGCCCCTCCTGGTGATGCTCGGCACCCTCGCCGTCCTCGGGTTCCTCGCGATCCCGGTCTTCCACATGGAGCTGCGCAACTCCGACATCGAGCTCCTCCCGGCCGGCTCGGACCAGCGCGTCTTCGTCGAGACGCTCGCCGACGACTACCCCGCCTCCGAGGCACCCCCGATCCGGGTGGTCGCGGACGGCACCGGCGAGGAGGTCGCGAGCTGGGCGGAGGAGCTCACCGCGATCCCCGAGGTCGCCTCCGTGGACCCGCCCGCGCAGCTCGGTGCGTACGTCGTCCTCGGTGTCCGCCCGGACACCGAGGACGGCGGCGGCCCGGTCGCCCGCGACGCCGTCCAGGCGCTGCGCGACCTCGACCCGCCGTTCGAGACCTGGGTGACCGGTCAGGCCGCCAACCAGATCGACTTCACCCAGGCACTCGTGGACCGCGCGCCGCTGGCGATCGGCGTCGTCGTCGTGGCGACGTTCGTCCTGCTGTTCCTCATGAC
>JACIXM010000281.1 GCA_014360395.1 Actinotalea sp. | reverse complement strand
GTCGAGAACGGCTCGAGGCCGAGCGCGTCCAGGATCCCGGCGGGTACGTCCGTCCCTCGGGGCACGCTCATCCACCCCGCCGCGGTGGCCGCGCGGCCGCCGGGGCCCTGCTCGACCCGCTCCCTCAGGAGTCTCGTCACCCCGTCGGGCTCCCCGCGGCCGAAGAGGACCCGGCGGTCCCCCCGGTCGGCCGCCACGAGCAGGCTCCGCTCGTCGTCCGTGCGCGTGATGCTCGCCCCCGCCCAGCGGGCCCGGTCCCCCAGCAGCATCCGGTCGGCCGACCAGACCGGCCCCCACCCCTCGCGCGTCACCGGCACACCGTGCCACCACCGGACGACGCCGTCGCGTCGACACGACCGCTCAGCCGTCCGGTCCGCAGGGCGGCGTCCGGTCGTGGACCGGACGGCGACACCTCGCTCAGGACGGCGTGGCAGGCGTCGCCGCCGCGTCCCCTCCACCGCGCGGCTCGGGCCGGGCGTCGACGCCGGCCTCCTTGCGCTGCTCGGCGGTGATCGGCGCCGGTGCGCCGGTCAGCGGGTCGAAGCCGCCGCCCGACTTCGGGAACGCGATGACCTCACGGATCGACTCGGCACGGGTCAGCAGGGCGACGATGCGGTCCCAGCCGAACGCGATCCCGCCGTGCGGCGGGGCGCCGTACTGGAACGCGTCGAGCAGGAAGCCGAACTTCTCCTGGGCCTCGTCCGGGCTGATGCCCATGACCGCGAAGACCCGCTCCTGGACGTCACGGCGATGGATACGGATCGAGCCGCCGCCGATCTCGTTGCCGTTGCAGACGATGTCGTAGGCGTAGGCCAGGGCGTTGCCCGGGTCCTCCTCGAACCGGTCGATCCACTCCGGCGTCGGGGAGGTGAAGGCGTGGTGCACGGCGTTCCACGAGCCCGCCCCCAGCGCGACGTCGTCGTCCTCGTCGGCGGACTTGAACAGCGGTGCGTCCACGACCCAGACGAAGGACCAGGCGTCGTCGTCGATGAGGTCCGCGCGCCGGCCGATCTCCAGGCGCGCCGCGCCGAGCAGCGCCCTCGCCTCGGACGGCTTGCCCGCGGCGAAGAAGACGGCGTCGCCGGGACACGCGCCGACGGCCTCGACCAGGCCGGCCCGCTCGGCGTCGGAGAGGTTCTTGGCGACGGGGCCGCCCAGCTCGCCGTCCTCGGCGACCGTGACGTACGCGAGGCCCTTGGCGCCACGCTGCTTGGCCCACTCCTGCCACGCGTCGAACCCGCGACGCGGCGTCGAGGCACCGCCCGGCTGGACGACCGCGCCGACGTAGGGCGCCTGGAAGACGCGGAACGGGGTGTCGCGGAAGTAGTCCGTCAGCTCGACGAGCTCCAGGCCGAAGCGCAGGTCGGGCTTGTCGGTGCCGTAGCGGGCCATCGCCTCGGCGTAGGTCATCCGCGGGATCGGCGTCGGGATGCGGTACCCGATGAGCTCCCACAGCGCGACGAGGACCTCCTCGGCGACCGCGATGACGTCGTCCTGCTCGACGAAGCTCATCTCGACGTCGAGCTGGGTGAACTCCGGCTGGCGGTCGGCGCGGAAGTCCTCGTCCCGGTAGCAGCGGGCGATCTGGTAGTACCGCTCCATCCCGGCGACCATGAGGAGCTGCTTGAACAGCTGCGGGGACTGCGGCAGCGCGTACCAGGAGCCCGGCGACAGCCGCGCCGGCACGACGAAGTCGCGGGCACCCTCCGGCGTGGACCGGGTCAGCGTGGGCGTCTCGATCTCGACGAAGTCCTGCGCGTCCAGGACGCGGCGCGCCGCGGCGTTGACCTGGGCCCGCAGGCGCAGCGCGGCGGCCGGTCGCGGACGGCGCAGGTCGAGGTAGCGGTGCTGCAGACGCGCCTCCTCGCCGATGTGCTCGTCGAGGGCCGAGGAGACCTGGAAGGGCAGCGGGGCGGCCTCGTTGAGGACGA
Source organism: Actinotalea sp. (assembly GCA_014360395.1). Taxonomy (GTDB): domain Bacteria; phylum Actinomycetota; class Actinomycetes; order Actinomycetales; family Cellulomonadaceae; genus Actinotalea. The sequence goes on along the minus strand of JACIXM010000281.1, from coordinate 2,014 downwards.
CGACGTCGCTCGCGGTCACCTCGACCTGCCCGGTCGCCAGGTTCGGGTTCTCGTTGCCCTCAGGGCGGCGCCCGACGGTCCCGGTGACCTGCAGCACGTACTCGTTGCGCAGGCCGTGCGCGACCGCCTCGTCCCGGATCACGACCTGGGCGATCCCCGAGGCGTCGCGCAGGTCGATGAACGCCACGCCGCCGTGGTCCCGCCGCCGGTCCACCCAGCCGGTGAGCGTGACGGTGTGGCCGATGTGCTCGGCTCGCAGCGAGCCGGCGGTGTGGGTGCGGAGCACGAAGGGTCCTTCCGGGTGGTGGTGGACGGCGCCGGGGCCGGTCGGCGGGTCCGCGCGCGCCCCGTGTCGGGAGCACCCGGGTCGCCGCGACGCCCGGACGAGTCTAGTCACCGGCGCGCCGGGACCCGCTCGCCGGTGGCGGGGCGCGGCCCCTCCCACCGCGTCCGGGCAGGATGGTGCGCGTCATCCCCGAACCAGGAGGTCCCATGGCCCAGAAGATCGCCACCGCCGACCGGGTGGGCCGCGAGGAGCTGCTCACGTTCCTGCGCCCGCGCCACCACGCGATCCTGCTGACCCGCCGGCGATCCGGCGCCGCGCAGATGTCCCCGGTCACCTGCGGGGTCGACGACGCCGGGCGCATCGTGGTCTCCACCTACCCGGACCGGGCGAAGGCGGTCAACGCCCGCCGGGACCCGGCCGTGAGCCTCTGCGTCGTGTCGGACGAGTGGGACCCGTGGGTCCAGGTCGACGGCACCGCCGAGGTGCTCGACCTGCCCGACTCCGTCGAGCCGCTCGTCGAGTACTACCGCTGCATCGCCGGCGAGCACCCGGACTGGGACGAGTACCGCCGGGCGATGGTCGAGCAGGGCAAGTCGCTGATCCGCGTCACGATCGAGTCGTGGGGACCGATCGCGACGGGGGGCTTCCCGGCGCGTCTGGCCGACTGATCCCGGACCCGCCCTCCACCGTTGCCGCGACGGCCCGCGTCGTCCACAGCCGCGCCGGCGCGTGGCCCGGCACCGCGGGACGCCGTGGCGGCACGGGGTCCAGGCGCGCGTAGGTCGCCTGGTCCTGGGGGCGTGGGTCGACCTCGCCCGCGTTCGGCCACAGCCCGAACGCGCGCTCCGCCTGCGCGGTGATGGTCAGGGACGGGTTGACGCCGAGGTTCGCCGTCACCGCGGCGCCGTCGGCGACGTGCAGCGTCGGGTAGCCGTGCACGCGCTGGTACGGGTCGAGCACGCCGTCGGCGGCGGTCGCGCCGATCGGACAGCCTCCGAGGAAGTGCGCGGTCAGCGGCATGTTGGCGATGTCGCCCCAGGAGCCGCCGGCGATCCCGCCGAGCTCCTCGGCCAGCAGCGTCGCGGTCCGGTGCGCCGACGGGATCCAGGTCGGGTTCGGCTCGCCGGGGCCCTGGGAGCTCACCAGCCGCGTGCCGAGGAGCCCCCGACGCAGCCGCAGCACCAGCGAGTTGTCCAGCGACTGCATCACCAGGGCGATCGCGGTCCGCTCGCTCCAGCGGTACGGCGAGAGGGTGCGCAGTGCCCGCAGCGGGCCGCGGCGGAGCTCGCGCGCGTAGCCGGCGAGGATCTTCGCCCAGCGCGTCGCGCGCGGCCCGCCGGTCGTCAGGACCGTCTGCAGCAGCGCCATGGCGTTGCTGCCGGCGGCGTAGCGCACCGGCTCCACATGGGTGTGCGGCTCGGGGAAGAAGGACGAGGTGATGGCGACCCCGCGGTGCAGGGGCCGTTCGGGGTCCGGCCGCGGCGCGGTCCCGCCGACGAGCGCCTCGGAGTTCGTCCGGGTCAGGTGCCCGAGCCGGGCGGACAGGTCCGGCAGGTCGCCGCGCCGGCGCGCCCGGTGCAGGAGCAGCTGGGTGCTGTACGTCCCGGCCGCCAGCACGACCTGCCGCGCGCGCCACACCGACCGGGCGGGCCGCAGCCGTCCGTCGGTGGCGCGCGCCTGGACGACCCAGCCGTCGCCGGTCGGGCGGAACCGCTCGACCGTGGTCAT
>JACIXM010000280.1 GCA_014360395.1 Actinotalea sp. | reverse complement strand
GCCCCGCGGGGGCAGATTCCGCGCTTTGTGCCCTCCGGCGGGCACAAAGCGCGGAAATGGCCCTCGGGCTCGGTCGCGACGGCGGCCCTGGCGGTGCGACGGTTCTGGAGGTCGGCGGACGGCCGCGGTGTCCACAGGGTGAAGGGGTCTCCCCTGCGGAAGCGCTCCACGGGCCGGAACCGTCCACCCGTGACGACACGGCTGCCGCTGCACTGGGTTCCCGAGGTCGCGTGGCGGCAGGACGGCGTCTTCACCGCAGCCCAGGCGATCCGCGCCGGTGCGACGCCGAAGCAGGTACGGCGGTTCCGCGAGGAGGGGAGCTGGCGGCGGGTCATCGGCGTCGGTCTCACGCGTCGGGGTCTCGCCGTCACACCTGGCCGCCTCGTGCAAGCGGGCTGTCTGACGTGGCCCGGGGCCGTCGCCGCCTTCGCGACGGCGGCTGCGTTCCACAGCCTCCCTGTGCCCGCGGACGGTCTCTTCCATGCGGTGGTCCTGCGCCGGCGGCATGCTCGGCCGGGCATGGTCCCGCACGAGATCCCCCTCGGACCCGACGACGTCGTGCCTGTCGGCGCTGGTGCCGTCACCACGCCCAGTCGCACCGTGCTGGACTGCCTGGGCCGCTTGTCCCGAGAAGACGCGGACCGCCTCGTGACCTGGGCAGCCACCCGCGAGATCGTCACCGCGGATCTGCTCGCTCGGGCCATCGACGCGCGCAGCCCCGCGTGGGGGACGCGTGCGCTTCGTCGGGCGCTCGCCGACGTCGATCGGGGTGCCCTCAGCGCTGGGGAGCGCCGGCTGCACCGGCTCCTCGAGCGTGATCGGCTCCGCGGATGGGAGGCCGACGTGCAGGTGCACGACGGCGACGGCCTCATCGGCAGGGTCGACGTCCTCTTCCCAGCATCGAAGGTCGTCATCGAGGTCGATGGCTAGGCGTATCACTCCCGGTCGGCGTTCCAGGCAGATCGGACCAAGCAGAACCGACTCGTCGCCGCCGGCTACACCGTCCTCCGGTTCACGTGGGCGGACCTCACCGAACGGCCCGGGGCGGTCCTTGACGTCATCCGCACCGCGACCACCACGTGCGGCCCCGGTTGACGGTTCCAGCGCGGCCGATCTCGCAGACCTCCACCACGTCCGCCGCCGCGACGGGCAGATTCCTCGGTTCCGGCCCTCAGGAGGGCGAGAACAGAGGAATCTGCCCGGGGCCGGGTTGCGGTCGGGGCTCGCGGCGTGGGAGGGGGTGCGGGCTGTTCGGAGGTGGGACGGGGGCTGAGGTAGAGTTCTCGGGTTGCCCGCTCGCCGGGCGACCCTGGGGACCTCAGCCGCACCACGAAGGTTGGTCCCACACCCGCCGGGAACACACCCGCTGCGGGTCGTGCCACGACAACGACAGGAAGTCTCTCTGTGTCCTCTGTGACTCGCTCGCGCCGCCAGGTGCGTCTGTCCCGGGCCCTCGGCCTGGCCCTCACGCCCAAGGCGGTCCGCCACTTCGAGAAGCGCCCCTACCCGCCCGGTGAGCACGGCCGCGCCCGTCGCCGCACCGAGTCGGACTACGCCGTCCGTCTGCGGGAGAAGCAGCGCCTGCGCGCCCAGTACGGCCTGCGGGAGAAGCAGCTCGCCCGCGCCTTCGAGGAGGCCCGCAAGACCCCCGGCCTGACCGGTGAGGCGCTGGTGGAGAACCTCGAGACCCGTCTGGACGCGCTCGTCCTGCGTGCCGGCTTCGCCCGCACGATCCTCCAGGCCCGCCAGGTCGTCGTGCACCGCCACGTCCTCGTGGACGGCAAGATCGTCGACCGCCCGTCCTTCAAGGTGAAGCCGGGCCAGACGCTGCAGATCAAGCCGCGCAGCCAGACCAGCGACCAGTTCCGCGTCGCCGCGGCGGGTGCCCACCGCGACGTCCTGCCGGCCGTCCCGGGCTACCTGGACGTCCAGCTGGAGAAGCTGAGCGCCGTGCTGACGCGCCGCCCGAAGCGCGCCGAGGTCCCGGTGACCTGCGAGGTCCAGCTCGTCGTCGAGTACTACTCGCGCTGATCCACCCGGGACGCCCCGCAGCCACGACACCTCGTCGCACGGCTGCGGGGCGTTCTCGTACCCGGCCGACGACGACGCCGCGCCGACCCGCGCGCACCGCGTCGCCAGCCGGCCGGACCGGTACTCCCGCCCGGTAGGGTCGGACCGCTGTCCACCCCCGCAGAAAGGCCACCCAGATGTCGCTCGGAGACGTCGCAGGTCTCATCGCTGCCATCGCGTTCGTCGCCCTCGTGGGCTTCCTCGCCCTGCCGCTCATCAAGCTGGGCAAGGTGTTCGACGCGGCGACGCAGTCGGTCAAGGACGTCACCGCGCACGCCGTGCCGGTGCTGGACGAGGCGACCACGACGGTCGCCACCACCAACGCGCAGCTGATGAAGGTCGACACCATGACGACCTCGGCCGCCGAGATCAGCCAGAACGTGAGCGCGCTGACGGCGCTCGTCTCCGCCACCGTCGGCGGCCCGCTGATCAAGCTGGCGGCCTTCAGCTACGGCGTGCGTCAGGCGATGTCCGGGCTCACCGAGAAGGTCCGCCGCTGATGCGCCGCCTGTTCTGGGTGGCGGTCGGCGCGGCGGGTGCCGTCGTCGTCGCGCGCCGGCTGGAGGAGACCGCCCGCCGCTACACGCCCGCCGGTGTGGCCGAGCGGGTCGAGGTCGCGGGGGAGCGGACCACGCAGGCCATGGGCAACGCCCTGGAGCGCTTCCGGGCCGCGCGGGCCGAGCGCGAGCAGGAGCTGCTGACGACGCTCCTGGTCACCCCCGAGGACGGCGACCCGCACGCGGTGTTCGGCCGGGGCCGGCGCGAGCGCGACGCCTGGGAGGCCGCGACGCCGTCGTCGGCCGCGGGCGCCGGGCGCTCGGCCCGGCCGACCGGCCGTGTGGACGACGACGAGCCCCTGTACGACTTCTGACCGGGTCCGACCCGGCGGGCCGCACCCAGGCTCGCAGCGCACACTGTGCACCGGGCCGTGCGGCCCACCCGACGATCGACCGAGCGCGCCCCCCGGGCCGCGACACACGTGAGGACACCATGCGGACCGCCGAGATCCGACGCCGTTGGCTCAGCTACTTCGAGGAGCGCGGCCACGCCGTCGTGCCGAGCGCCTCGCTCGTCTCGCCGGACCCCTCGACGCTGTTCACCATCGCCGGCATGGTGCCGTTCATCCCCTACATGCTCGGCCAGCAGACCCCGCCGTGGAACCGCGCCACGAGCGTGCAGAAGTGCGTGCGGACCCTCGACATCGACGAGGTCGGCAAGACCACCCGCCACGGCACGTTCTTCCAGATGAACGGCAACTTCTCCTTCGGGGACTACTTCAAGGAGGGGGCGATCGAGTACGCTTGGGAGCTGGTGACCGGCTCCCAGGCGGACGGGTTCTACGGCTTCGACCCCGAGAAGGTCTGGGTCACCGTCTACCACGACGACGACGAGGCGGCCCGCCTGTGGCGCAAGGTCGCCGGACTGCCGGAGGAGCGCATCCAGCGCCGCGGCAAGAAGGACAACTACTGGCACACCGGCCAGCCCGGCCCGGCGGGCCCGTGCTCGGAGATCTACATCGACCGCGGCCCGGCGCACGGCCGGGACGGCGGACCGGTCGTCGACGAGGACCGGTTCCTGGAGATCTGGAACCTCGTCTTCATGCAGTACGCCATCGACGACGTGCGGTCCAAGGAGGACTTCACGATCACCGGTGACCTCGCGCAGAAGAACATCGACACCGGCATGGGCCTGGAGCGTGTCGCGTACCTGCTGCAGGGCGTCGACAACATGTACGAGATCGACGAGGTCTTCCCGGTCATCGCCGCCGCGCAGGAGATGTCCGGCCGGCGCTACGGAGCGGACCGCGACGACGACGTCCGGATGCGTGTCGTCGCGGACCACGTCCGGTCCGCGCTCATGCTCATCGGCGACGGGATCACCCCGTCGAACGAGGGTCGCGGGTACGTGCTGCGCCGCCTGCTGCGCCGCTCGGTGCGCGCGATGCGCCTGCTCGGCGTCGACGAGCCGGCGCTGCCGCACCTCCTGCCGGTCTCCCGCGACGCGATGAGCGCCTCCTACCCGGAGCTGTCCACCGACTTCGACCGGATCTCCCGCGCCGCGTACGCCGAGGAGGAGGCGTTCCGCCGCACCCTCGTGGCCGGGACGACGATCCTCGACACCGCCGTGGCGCAGGTGAAGGCCTCCGGGGGGGCGACGCTCGCCGGGGCGCAGGCGTTCACGCTGCACGACACCTACGGCTTCCCCATCGACCTCACGCTGGAGATGGCGGCCGAGCAGGGCCTGAAGGTCGACGAGCAGGGCTTCCGCGACCTCATGCAGGCCCAGCGCGAGCGCGCCCGCGCGGACGCCAAGGCCAAGAAGGGTGGGGCCGCGGCGACGACGGCGTACCGGGAGCTGCGGGACCAGGGCGTCACCGAGTTCACCGGGTACGGCGAGCTGTCGACGTCCTCGACGATCCGCGGTCTGCTGCGCGACGGCGTCGCGGTGCCGGCCGCGTCCGAGGGCGACACCGTCGAGCTGGTCCTGGAGCGCACCCCGTTCTACGCCGAGTCCGGCGGCCAGGAGTCCGACGCGGGGGTCATCACCGCCGACGGCGCACGCCTGGAGGTGCTCGACGTGCAGCGCCCGGTCAAGGGGCTCGTCGTGCACACCGTCCGGGTCGTCGAGGGCGAGGTGGCCTCCGGGGCGGAGGTGCTCGCGCAGGTCGACCCGCAGTGGCGCCGCGGCGCCCGGCAGGCGCACTCGGGCACGCACGTCGTGCACGCGGCGCTGCGGGAGGTCCTGGGCCCGAACGCGCTGCAGTCCGGCTCCTACAACAAGCCCGGCTACCTGCGGCTGGACTTCTCCTGGAACCAGGCGTTGTCCGCGGCCACGCGCAGCGAGGTCGAGGAGGTCTCGAACAAGGCCATCCGCGAGGACCTCGGCGTGCGCTGGCAGTACATGTCGCTGCCGGAGGCCAAGGCCTGGGGCGCGATCGCGCTGTTCGGGGAGACCTACGACGAGCAGGTCCGCGTGGTCGAGATCGGCGGCCCCTGGTCCCGTGAGCTGTGCGGTGGCACGCACGTGGACCACTCGAGCCAGATCGGCCTCATCGCGTTGACGGGGGAGTCGTCCGTCGGGTCCGACTCGCGGCGCGTCGAGGCCGTCGTCGGCCTGGAGGCGTTCCACCA
>JACIXM010000028.1 GCA_014360395.1 Actinotalea sp. | reverse complement strand
CCCGAACTGACGGGCGACGCCGCGCAGCGCGTCGGCCGACCGGCGCAACCCGCGCAGCTCGTCGTCGGACATGCTCACCTCGAGGCGGGCCTGGACGCCGTGCCGCCCCACGACCGAGGGCACCGAGAGGCACACGTCGGAGATGCCGCGGTAGTCCTGCAGCAGCGAGGAGACCGGGAGGATCCGGTTCTCGTCGTTGAGGACGGCCTCGATGATGCGCGACCCCGCCAGGGCGACGGCGTAGTTGGTCGCGCCCTTGCCGGCGATGATGCGGTAGGCGGAGTTGACGACCTCCTCAGCGATGCGCTCCCGGTCCTCCGGCTCCAGGCGTCCGGTGACGGCGCCGTCCGGGCCCGTCATGCCCGGCCACTCCGTCAGGGGCACGGACCCGATCGAGGCGGAGCTCCACAGCGGGATCTCGCTGTCCCCGTGCTCGCCCGCGATGTAGGCGTGGATGTTCTGCACGGCGACCCCGGTGTGGCAGTGCAGCAGGTACCGCAGGCGCGAGGAGTCCAGCACCGTCCCGGACCCGAAGAGCTGGTTCTGCGGCAGCCCGGACACCTTCAGCGCGGCGTAGGTCACGATGTCCACCGGGTTGGTCACCATGACGTACACGGCGTCCGGGGCGACCTGGACGAGCTGCGGCATCATCGACCGGACCAGCGAGACGGTGGCGTGGGCGAGGTCGAGGCGGGACTGGCCCGGCTTCTGCTTCGCGCCGGCGGTCACGACCACCACGTCCGCGTCCCGGCAGACCTCGATGTCGTCCGACCCGACGACGTCCGCCATGGGCATGAACTGGATGCCGTGGCCGATGTCGAGCGCCTCGGCCTCGACCTTCGCCGCGTTGATGTCGTAGAGGGCGACGGTCCGCGCCGCCCCCCGCATGAGGGCCGCGTAGGCCATCGTCGCACCGACGCTCCCGGCCCCGACGACGGCCAGCTTGGTCGTGCGGCGGACCGGTCGCGGTTCGGCGTGACCCAGGTCGTCGGTGTCGGGCCGGTGCTCGTGCGCCATGAAGGCTCCTCCTGGACGGGGTGGACGGTGCGGCCGCAGCGGGCGTCGCGCCGGCCGTCGTCGACGGCCCCGGCCCCCTCGCGAACCTGATCAACCTTAGGCAGGTCGGGCGTCCCCGGTCACCTGGAGTCCGACAGTCGGCGCAGCGCGGCGCGGGCGGTGACGGGGTCCGTCGTCCGCCACAACGCCGGCATGCTCCCCAGCAGGAAGCTGCCGTACCGGGCGGTGACCAGGCGCGGGTCCAGCACCGCCACCATCCCGCGGTCGGTCACGCTGCGCACCAGGCGCCCCGCACCCTGCGCCAGGAGCAGGGCCGCGTGCGTCGCGGCCACCGTCATGAAGCCGTTGCCGCCGGCCTGCTGGACCGCCTCCGTCCGCGCGGCCTTGACCGGGTCGTCGGGTCGCGGGAAGGGCACCCTGTCGATGATCACGAGGCGGCAGGCGGGGCCGGGGACGTCCACGCCCTGCCACAGCGAGAGGGTGCCGAACAGGCATGTCGGCTCGTCCTCGGCGAACCGCCGGACCAGCGTCGGCAGCTGGTCGTCGCCCTGGCACAGCACGGGCACGCCCACGCGGGTGCGCATCGCCTCGGCGGCCGCCTGCGCGGCCCGCCGGGAGGAGAACAGCCCGAGCGTCGCTCCGCCGGCCGCCTCGACGAGCTCCGCGATCTCGTCCAGCTGGGCCGACCCGAGCCCGTCGCGGCCCGGGGGTGGCAGGTGACGCGCCACGTAGAGGATGCCCTGGCGGGGGTAGTCGAACGGGCTGCCGACGTCCAGCCCCCGCCACGGCCCCGCCTCCGGGGCGTCGGGCGACTCCCCCGCCTCACCCGGGCCCGGGGCACCGCCGTCGTCGCTGCCGCGGTCGCGGCCCGTCCCGCCGCTGCGCTGCGCGGCTGCCTCGAGCCCGACCGCCCGCGCGAGCGGGGTGAAGCTGCCGCCCAGGGACAGCGTCGCGGACGTCAGCACCGCCGTGCGGCCCGCGAGCAGGTGGGTCCGGACCAGGCCGGAGACCGCCAGGGGTGCCGCCTGCAGGCGCGGACCGCCCGAACGGCCCCAGCCCTCCCCGCGGGTGCACCACAGGACGTCACGGCCGTCACGGGCCGCGTCGCCGACCATCCGCTCCGCGACCTCCAGGAGGCTGAGCACTGCCGAGCTGGCCATCTTCACGCCGGCCTCGGCGGTCGGCGCCGTCGTCGTCGCCTCGCCCGGCCGCAGGGCCGACAGGAGTCCCCGGGCCGCGTCCCGCACCGCGCCCACGGCGAGCGCGACGCCGTCGGGGAGGCCACCGGGGAACCGCCCCTCCGGGAGGTCCTCGAGGGCCGCGGCGAGGTCCCGACCGGCCACGTCGAGGTCGTCCGTCGGCACACCGCCGTGCCGACGGGCCGTCCGCGCCACCTGCTCGACCGACGTCCCGGACAGCTCGACCGTGGCCTGCGCCGTGACCCGGTCGGCGAGCTCGTGGGCCTCGTCGACGACGAGGACGTCGTGCTCGGGCAGGACCCCTGGTGAACCGCCCGCGGCGATCCCGAGCATGGCGTGGTTCGTCACGACGACGTCGGCCTCGCGCGCGAGCGTGCGCGCCCGCTCCGGGAAGCACTCGTCCAGCAGGGGGCACTTCGAGCCGAGGCACTCCAGGGATGTCACCGAGACCTGCCGCCACGCGCGGTCCGTGACCCCGGGGTCCAGGTCGTCGCGGTCCCCGCTGGTCGTCTCCTGTGCCCACTCCCGCAGCCGGACCACCTGCCGGCCGAGGTCCGCCCCGCTCCCCCCGGTCGCCGTGGGAGCGGGGTGGTCGCCAGCGCGGTCGGTCGGGAGGACGTCGAACAGCGCCGGCTCCTCGTCCGGGTAGCCCCCGGCGACCTTGTGCAGGCACAGGTAGTTGTGCCAGCCCTTGAGCAGGGCGATCCGGGGCGCCCGGGGCAGGGCGGGCGCGACGGCCTCGGCCACCAGGGGCAGGTCGCGGGTCATGACCTGACGCTGCAGGGCGAGGGTTGCGGTCGAGACCACGACCCGCTCGCCGGCCAGGACCGCGTGCCGGACGGCCGGGACGAGGTACCCGAGGGACTTGCCCGTGCCCGTGCCGGCCTGGACCAGGAGGTGCTCACCGCGGTCGACCGCCTCGTCGACGGCCTCGGCCATGGCGCGCTGGCCGTCCCGGGGCGTGCCGCCGAGCGCCGCCACCGCGCGGTCCAGGAGCACGGCGACCCCGGGCGCGTCAGGCGTGGCCGGGTCGGTGTCCTCCTCCGACGCGGCGGGCTGCGCTGGCGAGGTCACCGGAGCAGGGTAGTCCGGCCACGGCCGACGACGGCGCCCGTCCCCACCGGCGCGCGCCGCCCCGGCGGACCGGGGCCGGTCAGGCGACGCTGACCGCCCGCAGCTCGGCCGCCAGGTCCGCGGCGACCCGGGCGCGCAGGGCCGTGCCCGCCGCCGTGTGCTCCTCGGCGTCGACCTCGCCCTCGGTGTGGGCCCGGTGGACGAGGTCCCCCCGGTCGTAGGGCACCACGACGTCGACGGCCTCCTGCGGCCGCGGCAGCGCCTCGGCGACCTGGGCCGCCAGCGCGTCGAGGCCGGCCCCGGTGTGGGCGGAGACGACCACCGAGCGCGGCTCGCGTCGGCGCAGCCGGGCGACGGCGTCGGGGTCGGCGAGGTCCGCCTTGTTCAGCACGACGAGCTCGGGGATCGCGTCCGCGCCCTCGATGTCCGCCAGCACGGTGCGGACGGCCGCGATCTGGCCCTCCGGGTCGGGGTGCGACGCGTCGACGACGTGGAGCAGCAGGTCCGCCTCGGCGACCTCCTCGAGGGTCGACCGGAACGCCTCGACGAGCTGCGTCGGCAGCGAGCGCACGAACCCGACCGTGTCGGACAGCGTGTAGGTCCGGCCGTCCGGCGTGCGGGCCCGTCGCACCGTCGGGTCCAGCGTCGCGAAGAGCGCGTTCTCCACGAGCACGCCGGCGCCGGTCAGCCGGTTGAGCAGGCTCGACTTCCCGGCGTTGGTGTACCCGACGATCGCGACCGAGGGGACCTGGTGCCGGCGACGGGACGAGCGGCGGGTCTCGCGCGAGGGCGCCATCGCCGCGATCTCCCGGCGCAGCCTGGCCATCCGGGTGCGGATGCGCCGCCGGTCCAGCTCGATCTTGGTCTCACCGGGTCCGCGGGAACCGATGCCCTCACCGCCGGCGACCCGTCCACCGGCCTGCCGGGACATCGACTCGCCCCACCCGCGCAGGCGGGGCAGCAGGTACTCCAGCTGCGCCAGCTCGACCTGCGCCTTGCCCTCCTTGGACTTGGCGTGCTGGGCGAAGATGTCGAGGATCAGCGCGGTCCGGTCGATGACCTTGACCTTGACGATGTCCTCCAGCGCGCGGCGCTGGGAGGGAGCGAGGTCCGCGTCCACGATCACCGTGTCCGCGCCGGCGGTCAGCACGGCCTCGGCCAGCTCCGCGGCCTTGCCGGAGCCGAAGTAGGTGCTGGGGTCCGGGTGCGAGCGGCGCTGGAGCATCCCGTCGAGGACCTGCGAACCGGCGGTCTCCGCGAGCGCGGCGAGCTCGCGCAGCGAGAGCTCGGCCTCCTCGACGGTCCCGGTCGTCCACACGCCGGCGAGGACGACGCGCTCCAGGCGCAGCTGCCGGTACTCGACCTCGGTGACGTCGGCGAGCTCCGTGGACAGCCCGCCGACCCGGCGCAGGGCCGCCCGCTCCTCGCGGTCCAGCTGCTCGCCGTCGTCGTCGGTCCAGCGGGTCCCGCCCTCGTCCAGAGCGGTGCCGGCCCGGGCCAGGACGCGCGCGACGACGTCGTCCGGGACGAGGCGGGCGGGCTCGGGGCGGCGCGGGGAGGCCGGCGCGTCGTCGCGCTCGTGGCGGCCTGTCGTCGGGGTCGTCCGGGGGTCCTGCGTGTCACCGCCGGAGGCGGCGTCGGTGCTGGGGTGGGTCATCGGTTCCTCTCGTCGCCCTCAGGGTCGCACGCACCCTCGTGGCCCCGCGAACGAATAGCGTGGGACCGCCCCCGGGCATTCCCGCAGGGGCGCCCACCCCGACCGACCGCTGGAGCCACCCGAGTGCCCGAGGACCACTACTTCACCGCCGCGCCGGCCTCCGACGGCGAGCGCCGCCGCCTGCCGGTGGTCCTCGCCGGGCGGGAGGTCGAGGTGGAGACCGCCGGCGGGGTCTTCTCCCCCGACCACGTCGACCTCGGCACACGCGTCCTGCTGCGCAGCGTGCCGCCGCCGCCGGCCACGGGCGACCTCGTCGACCTCGGCTGCGGCTGGGGCCCGGTGGCCCTGACCATGGCGCTGCTGTCCCCCGGCGCGCGGGTGTGGGCGGTCGACGTCAACCAGCGCGCCCTGGACCTGGTGCGTCGCAACGCCCGCTCCCTCGGCCTGGACAACGTCACGGCGGTCACTCCGGCGGACGTCCCGGCGGGGCTGCGGCCGGTGGCGATCTGGTCGAACCCGCCGATCCGGGTGGGCAAGGCCGCGCTCCACGACCTGCTGCGGACGTGGCTGACCCGCCTGGCGCCCGACGGCGAGGCGCACCTGGTCGTGCAGCGCCACCTCGGGGCGGACTCGCTCCAGGCCTGGCTGCAGGCGGAGCTGGGCTGCCGGGCCGAGCGGCTCGCGAGCGCCAAGGGCTTCCGCGTCCTGCAGGTGGGGCGGCCCGGAGCCTGACCCACGGTCAGCCCGATGACGGGAGGGTCAGGACCGCGTCCGCGACGAGCACCGCGGGCCCGGCGAGCTCGACCCGTCCGGCCGGCAGCGCGGTGACCTGCACCGTCCCGCCGGGCACGTGCACCCACCACACGTCGGGCGCCCCGGCGCCGGCCCAGGTCCGCACGGCCAGCGCCGCGGCGCAGGCGCCGGTGCCGCACGAGCGCGTCTCGCCCACCCCGCGCTCGTGGACCCGCATGCGGACCTCGCCGACGAGGACGCCGTCCGGCCCGTGGCGCTCCCCCAGCGGGACCACCAGCTCCACGTTGGTGCCGTGCGGCGGCACCGGTGCGACGTGCGGCGCCCGCGTGAGGTCCGCCGCGGCCAGCTCGCGCTCGTCCGGGAGCGCGACCACGGTGTGGGGGTTGCCCACGTCGACGGACAGCCCGGGGCGCGTCACCTCCAGGCCGGTCACCCGGACCTCGGCATCGCCCGGGGCGTCCTGGGGCGGCGCCGGGAGGCGCCAGCGACCCATCTCGACGGCGTACCACGGCGCCGCGGCCCCGGTCGGGTCCGGGACGCGCCGGACCCGCCGCACCCCCGCCCGCGTCCCGAGGACCAGCTCGCCGGAGCCGTCCCAGACCCCCAGCTGCTCGGCGAACAGGGCGGTCACCCGCACCCCGTTGCCGCACATCTCGGCCACGGAGCCGTCGGCGTTGCGGTAGTCCATGAACCACACCGCCGCGTCGTCCTCGGCGAGGCACGCACGCCCCTCGGGCAGGCCCGCGCTCGGGGCGAGCCGGATGACGCCGTCCGCGCCGAGGCCGGCACGGCGGTCCGCGAGGGCGCGCACGTCCTGCGGCAGCAGGTCGAGGGCGTCGGCGCGGTCGTCGACGAGCAGGAAGTCGTTCTCGGTCCCGTGACCCTTGACGACGGCGAGCCGCCGCGCGCTGCGGGCTGCGCTGGAGGACGTCACGAGCCCAGCCTACGGTCGCGCTCCCCCGGGTCCGCGAGCGCGCCGTCGTCGGCGAGGACGACGAGTGCCCGGGCGCGGTCGAGGAGGTCCGGGGCGCGGGCGTCGAGCCAGTGCACCCGCGGGTCGCGGCCGAACCAGCCCATCTGCCGTCGCGCCAGGCGGCGGGTCCCGGCGGCGACGGCGGCCCGCGCCTCCTCCTCGGTGAGCCGCCCCTGCAGGAGCTGGAGCACCTCGGCGTACCCGACCGCCCGGGCCGCGGTCCGGCCCAGCCGGGGCGCCAGCGCCCGGACCTCCTCCACCAGGCCCTCCCGCCACATCCGCTCCACGCGCGCCGCGATCCGCTCGTCGAGCACCGTGCGGTCGCAGTCCAGGCCGATCTGGACGGCGGGCACCTCGTAGACGTGCTCGGGCAGCGTCGCGGAGTACGGGCGCCCGGTGAGGCGCACGACCTCCAGGGCGCGCACGATCCGTCGGGTGTTCGCCCGGTCGACGCGGGCCGCGGCCACCGGGTCCAGCCGCGCCAGCTCCTCGTGCAGCAGCCCGGGGCCCCGCTCGACCGCCTCGCGCTCCAGCTCGGCGCGGACGGCCGGGTCCGCCGGCGGGAAGGTGATCCGGTCCAGCAGAGCCCGGACGTACAGCCCCGACCCGCCGACGACGACCGGACGCGCACCCCGGGCGGTCACGGCGGCGAGGTCCGCCCGCGCGTGCCGCTGGTAGGCGGCCACGGTCGCGTCCTCCTCCACCTCCAGGACGTCGAGCTGGTGGTGCGGGACGCCCCGGCGCTCGTGCGGTCGCAGCTTCGCGGTCCCGACGTCCATGCCCCGGTACAGCTGCATCGCGTCGGCGTTGACGACCTCCCCGCCCAGGGCGTGGGCGAGCTCCACGCCGAGGTCCGACTTGCCGGTGGCGGTCGGTCCGACCACGGCGACGACCGGTCCGCTCACGCGGGCACCGCCCAGTGCGCGACGACGTACGTCGTGCCCAGGGGCACGCCACGGTGGAGCAGCGCGCCGTGCAGGAGGGGGTCGGGCAGGTCGGCCGGGGCGCCGCTGACGGGGCCGACCACACCCGCCGCGCCGAGGAGCACCTGCCAGGGTGCCCAGGCGCTCACCGCCAGCTCGTGGGCCAGGTCCCCGGGCCCGGTGAGCCGCTCGACGGCAGGGCGGTCGAGGGCGACCAGGTCGCGCTCGACCTGGGCGTCGACGTCGGCGGCGCGCGGGTCGTCCGGCAGCGGCGCGTCCGGGCCGCGGCGCGCGCTGAGCGCCCCCAGCAGGAGCAGCGCCGTGGCGCCGTCGGCGACCTGCGCGGCACCGAGCGCCCGGACCGCGCCCGGGTCGCGCGGGCCGTCGGCGAGCAGGAGGACGTCGGTGACACCCGTCCACCCCTCCTCGGCCAGGAGGGCCAGCCCGACGGACGCACCGGGGTCCTGGACCACCGTGCCCGTTCCCGCGTCCCGACCGCCGCCCGCCCAGCGTTCGTCCGGGACGCCGGCAGCCGTCGCGGTGGGACGCAGCGGGTGGCGCAGGACGACGTCGTCCGTCGACCGGGGCGGGCAGGTCACCACCACCACGCGCTCGGGCGAGGAGGCGAGCAGCCGGCGGACCGCCTCCCCTGCGGCGGCGCGCTCGGGCGCGAGCACCTCGGCGGCCCCTGCGGCACCGGGGAGCAGGAGCAGGGTCTCGGGCACGAGGGCGGCGCAGA
>JACIXM010000279.1 GCA_014360395.1 Actinotalea sp. | reverse complement strand
TGGACCACTCGAGCCAGATCGGCCTCATCGCGTTGACGGGGGAGTCGTCCGTCGGGTCCGGCTCGCGGCGCGTCGAGGCCGTCGTCGGCCTGGAGGCGTTCCACCACCTGGCGCGGGAGCGGGCGCTCGTCACGGCGCTGACCGACGCGCTGAAGGTGCGTCCGGAGGAGCTGCCCGAGCGCGTCAGCGGCCTGGTCACGCGCCTGAAGGAGGCGGAGAAGGAGCTCGCCGGGCTGCGGCAGGGCCAGCTGCTCGCGGCGGCCGGGTCGATCGCCGCCGGTGCGGCGGACGTCGCGGGGGTGCGGGTCGTCACCCACGAGGCCGGCGCGGTCGCGTCCGCGGACGACCTGCGCACCCTCGCGCTGGACGTGCGGAACCGTCTCGGCGAGCAGCCCGCGGTCGTCGCCGTGGGGGGCGTGGCCAAGGAGCGCCCGGTCGTCCTCGTCACGGTCAACCCGGCCGGTCGGGGTGTCGGCCTGCGCGCCGGGGCGCTGGCGAAGGTCGCGGCCGGCGCCCTGGGCGGCGGTGGCGGGGGCAAGGACGACGTCGCGCAGGGCGGGGGCACGGACGTCACCGCGCTGCCGACGGCGCTCGGGGCGGTCGCGACCGCCGTCGCCGAGACCGCGGGCGGCCGCTGAGGTGACGGCCGACGGCGTGCCCCGCGGCACCCGCCTGGGCCTGGACCTGGGCACCGTGCGCATCGGGGTCGCCGCGAGCGACCCCGACGGCATCATCGCGACCCCGGTCGAGACGGTCCCGCGGGACGCCTCGGACGCCGGTGCGGACGTGCGACGGGTGGCCGATCTGGTCGCCGAACGCGGCGCCGTCGTCGTCTACGTCGGCCTGCCGCGGCACCTGTCGGGGGCCGAGGGTTCGTCAGCACGGGACGTCCGCACGTACTGTGGGATCTTGGCGCGCGCGATCGCACCCGTTGCGGTGCGGCTCGTGGATGAGCGGATGAGCACGGTGACCGCGCATCAGGCGCTGTACGCGTCCGGACGATCCGGGCGCCGCCACCGGCAGGTCGTCGACCAGGCGGCCGCGGTGGTGATCCTGCAGACCGCGATGGATGCGGAGCGCACCACGGGGGCGCGGTGCGGGGAGCTCGTGGATCGAGCACCCGCCCGGGGACGCTCCGTCGACCGGATCGCGGTCGACGGACGGGTCGGACGAGGTCGGCGCAGGGTGAGCGCGCAACGGGAGGCTGGGCTGTGAACGACGTGTTCCTGGACGAGGTGATCCGACCGGATCCGTCCGAACCGGGCGGGTCGCGTCGTCGTGCTGGGCGCGAGGACCGGGAGCGCAAGCGTCGGCAACGCCGGCAGCGCAGCATGGTGGCAGTGATCATCGCGGTGCTGGTGCTCGCCGGCGCCGGTTACGCGCTGGCGCAGGTCGTCGGTCCGATGGTCACCTCCCTCGGCGACCGCGAGACGCCCGTCGAGGACTTCCCCGGCCCGGGCACCGGCAGCGTCGAGGTGAGCATCGCCTCCGGCGCGTCCGGCGCGCAGATGGGTCAGGCCCTCGCCGAGGCCGGCGTGGTCGCCTCGTCGACCGCCTTCTCCCGGGCGTTCGCCGCCAACCCGGAGGCCTCCGGGATCCAGCCGGGCACCTACCGGCTCATGCTCGAGATGCGCGCGCAGGACGCCGTCGCCGCCCTGCTGGACCGCAGCAACCGCGTCCAGACCCGGGTGACCATCCCCGAGGGGCTGCGTGCGGACCAGATCCTCGACCGGCTCTCGTCCGTCACGGCCGTGTCCGTCGCCGACTTCGAGGCGGCCATGGAGGACACCGCGGCGACCGGTCTGCCGGAGGTGGCCGAGGGCAACTACGAGGGCTGGCTGTTCCCCGCCACGTACACCTTCGAGCCCGGCACGACGCCGACCGAGATGATCGCGGAGATGGTCCGCCAGACGACCGCCCGGCTGGACGAGCGCGGCGTGCCGGAGGAGGAGCGGGAGACCGTCCTCATCAAGGCGTCCCTCGTCGAGCGCGAGGCCCGGTCGGCCGAGGACCGCCGCAAGGTGGCCCAGTCGATCGAGAACCGGCTGGCGATCGACATGAAGCTCGACATCGACGCCGCGGTCGCGTACGGGCTGGGCAAGTCCGGGACCGAGCTGACGCGCGACGACACCGCGAACAGCGACACCCCGTACAACCTCTACCGCTACACGGGCCTGCCGCCGACGCCCATCGCCTCCCCGAGCCTGGAGTCGATCGACGCGGTGCTCGACCCGGAGCCGGGCCCGTGGCTGTTCTGGGTGACGGTCAACCTGGACACCGGCGAGACGCTGTTCGCCGAGACGTTCGCCGAGCACAACCAGAACGTCCAGCTCCTGCGGCAGTGGCAGGCCGAGAACGGGTGACCACCACCAGCACGGGGGCGGTCCGTGAGCCCCGCCCCGCCCCCGGCCGCCGCGCGGCGGTGCTCGGCCACCCGGTCGCGCACTCGCTGTCGCCGGTCCTGCACCGTGCCGCGTACGCCGCGCTGGGTCTGGACGACTGGACCTACGACGCGGTCGATGTCACCGAGGAGCAGCTCGCCGGGTTCGTGGGGCGCCTCGACGGGTCCTGGGCCGGCCTGAGCCTGACGATGCCGCTGAAGCAGACGGTCATCCCGCTGCTGGACCACGTCGAGCCGCTCGCGGAGGTGGTCGGCGCCGTCAACACCGTGATCGTGCAGGCCGCGCCCGGGCGGCCGGTGCTGGTCGGAGCCAACACCGACGTCCACGGCGTCGTCGCGGCGCTGCGGGAAGGCCTGGGGGAGCAGCGGCGGATCGGCTCCGCGGTCGTCCTCGGGGCCGGCGCGACGGCGTCCTCGACGCTTGCCGCGCTCGCCGAGCTGGGCTGCACCACGCCGCGGATCTTCGTCCGCTCGCTCGGGCGTGCGGGCGTGACGATGCGGGCGGCGCATCGCATGGGCGTGGAGCCGCAGTTCCTCGTCATGGACGTCCCGGAGCGGATGCTCGACGCGCTGCGGACGGCCGACGTCGTCGTGTCGACCCTGCCCCCCCGGGCTGCGGACCCGTGGGCGGAGGCGCTCGGGGACGCCGTCGGCGGTGTGCTGCTGGACTGCGCCTACGACCCCCGCCCGACGGCGCTCGGCGCGGCCTGGGCGGCCGCCGGCGGGCGCGCGGTGGGCGGCGAGCGGATGCTGCTGCACCAGGCGACGGAGCAGGTCCGGCTCATGACCGGGCGCCCCGCGCCGCAGGAGGCCATGGAGCACGCGCTCGAGGCCGCACTGACCGGGTGATCCCCCTTCACTGTCCCGGGTGAGGTGCCGATAGGGAGGGTGCGAGGCGCCCCCGCGCCCCGCGCACCACGGCCGCACCCTGGGAAGGACACCCGTGAAGCAGCTCGGCGACATCCTGCTCGAAGAGGGCCTCGTCACGGAGGGCCAGCTCATGGCCGCCCTGGACGAGCAGGCCCTGCGCGGTGAGTCCCTGGGACGGATCCTCGTCGAGATCGGGATGCTCACCGAGGCCCAGCTGGTCCGGGCGCTGGCCTACCAGGTCGGCATGGAGTTCGTGGAGCTCGCGGAGTACCCCGTGGACCGCGCCGCCGTCGCGCTGCTGCCGGGCACCCTGTGCCGGCGCTACACCGCGCTGCCGGTGCGGATCGAGGACGGGTTCCTCGTGCTGGCCATGGCGGACCCGGGCAACGTCGTCGCCGTCGACGACGCCCGGACGCTCTCGGGACTGCCGGTCCGCACCGTGGTCGCCACCCACGACGACCTCGGCGCGGCGATCGACCGCTACTGCCGGGCCGACGACGAGATCGACGACCTGGCGTCCGCGTTCGAGGAGTCCGTCGCGCCCGAGGCGACCGACCTGTCGGCGGTCGGGGACTTCGTCGACGACGACGCCCCGATCGTGCGGTTCGTCAACATCCTCGTGCAGCAGGCGATCCAGGACCGCGCCTCGGACATCCACATCGAGCCCACCGAGACCGACCGGCGCGTGCGGTACCGCATCGACGGCGTGCTGCACGAGATGCAGCGGGCGCCCAAGCAGATCCAGGGCGGTGTGATCTCCCGCCTGAAGATCATGAGCGACATCGACATCGCCGAGCGGCGCAAGCCGCAGGACGGCCGCATGTCGGTCGCCCACAACGGCCGGAAGATCGACCTGCGTGTCGCGACGCTGCCGACGGTGTGGGGCGAGAAGACCGTCATGCGCATCCTCGACAACTCCACCGCGAGCCTGGACCTGCGGGACCTGTCGTTCCTCGACGACAACCTCGCGGTCTACGAGGAGTCCTACACCAAGCCCTACGGGATGATCCTCGTCACCGGCCCGACCGGGTCCGGCAAGTCGACGACCCTGTACGCCACGCTCAACGCGGTGTCCCGGCCCGAGATCAACGTCATCACGGTCGAGGACCCGGTCGAGTACCGGCTCGCCGGCATCAACCAGGTGCAGGTCAACCCCAAGGCGGGCCTGACCTTCGCCGGGGCGCTGCGGTCGATCCTGCGCTCGGACCCCGACGTCGTGCTGCTCGGTGAGATCCGCGACCACGAGACCGCGCAGATCGCCATCGAGGCGGCGCTCACCGGCCACCTGGTCCTCTCGACGCTGCACACCAACGACGCGCCGAGCGCCGTGACCCGTCTGGTGGAGATGGGCATCGAGCCGTTCCTCGTCGGGTCGGCCCTGGACTGCGTGGTCGCGCAGCGCCTCGCGCGCCGCCTGTGCGGCAAGTGCAAGGAGGCCTACCGGCCGAGCGAGATCGAGATGATCTCGGCCCGCTTCCCGTGGAACCCGGGGGAGGAGCTGCCCACGCTGTACCGGCCGGTCGGCTGCACCGCCTGCTCGCGGACCGGCTACAAGGGCCGGATGGCGATCCACGAGGTCATGCGCGTGTCGGAGGAGATCGAGCGGCACGCGGTCGCGCACTCCTCGTCGGCGGAGATCGGCAGGACGGCGCGCGAGCAGGGCATGGTCACCCTCCGCGACGACGGCTGGACCAAGGTGCTCCTGGGTGACACCTCCATCGAGGAGGTCCTGCGCGTCGTCGCCTGAGCGGCGTCCGCCGGGCGCGTCCGCCGCTGCGGCCGTGCGGGTGAGCGGCCCGGTTCGCCCCGATCGTCACCCGCCCGGCCGCTCAAGGTCAGGCTCCTCCGGTCGATGAGCACTGGGGGACGTCCGTCGGACGACCACGATCGAGAGGGCCGCTGTGAACCAGTTCTTCCCCGAGCCGCAGGGCGGTGACCGCCCGGCTCCCCAGATGCCGCCCCTCGGTGGGCCTCCCGTGCCGTCGCTCGAGCCGCCGACGGCGCCCCCGACGTTCCGCGCCGCGGACGCGCCCGGGAGCGCGGGTGCCGCGCGGTCCGTGGTCGGACCGGACGGCCCTCGTCTCGGCGGTCCGCCGCCGGTCCCCGTCCGGCCGCCGGCTCCCGCGGCCGCTCCGACCGCGGGACCGCAGCCGACGTTCTCCGAGGCGCCGCGCGCCGTCGCCGGCCCGCCGGCGCCGCCCGTCGCGCCCCGCGCGGCAAAGCCGGCGCGATGAGCGCCGCCTTCCCCTCGATGAGGCTCACATCGGGCACGGGCTGAGCG
>JACIXM010000278.1 GCA_014360395.1 Actinotalea sp. | reverse complement strand
CCTGCCCGCCCCCGCTCCGCGCACCTGACGCACGGACGACGACGGCACCCGGTGGTGGGGTGCCGTCGTCGTCCTGCGTCAGCAGGGACAGGTGTCAGTGCACCGTGAGGCCGTGGGCGCGGAACTGGCCGCGGACACGCTCCACGAGCTCCGGCTCCGGCGCCCGGGTCTCCTCCAGCTCGTACCGCATGCCGAGCTGCTCCCACTTGTCCTTGCCCATCTGGTGGAAGGGCAGCACCTCGACGCGGGTCACGGTGGGCAGCGTCGCGACGTACCGGGCCACGGCCTCCACGTTCGCCTCGTCGTCCGTCAGCCCGGGCACGAGGACGAACCGCACCCAGATCTCGGTCCCGCTCGCCGCCACGCGACGGCCGAAGTCGAGCGTCGGCTGCAGGTCCCGGCCGGTGACCCGACGGTAGGTGTCCGGGTCACCGGACTTCACGTCCAGCAGCACGAGGTCGAGGTCCTCGAGCATCGCGTCGCTGCAGTGCGCCCCGAGGAAGCCGGAGGTGTCCAGCGCCGTGTGGACGCCCATCTCCTTCGCGCCGCGCAGGAGCCGGGACACGAAGGCAGGCTGCATGAGCGGCTCGCCGCCGGAGACGGTGAGCCCCCCGCCGGTCACCCCGAAGACCGCGCGGTAGCGCGCCACGCGCGCCAGCAGGTCCTCCAACGCGACCGGCTCGCCGCGGCGCATCTCCATGGTGTCCGGGTTGTGGCAGTACAGGCAGCGCAGGGGGCAGCCGGACAGGAACACGGTCAGGCGCGTGCCGGGGCCGTCGACCGCCGTCACGAGCTCCCAGGAGTGCACCGACCCCAGCGCGCCGGCCCGCATCTGCGCGAACCGCTCGGACCGCTCGGCCTCGCTGACCTCCAGGCCCGCGGTGCCCGCGGTGGACCGCACCGAGGAGCCGCCGACCACGGGGACCGTGAGGTCGACGACGGGCGCGCCGCACCGGTCCCGCGCCACGGGCGTCGCCTGCTCGCGGAGGGTGGGGACCGCCGTCGTCGTCATGCGTCCAGCATCCCCGACGCGGGGGCGCCAGTCATGGGACGAATGTCCGTGAGATCGGGATCACACACGCCGACGGGGCG
>JACIXM010000277.1 GCA_014360395.1 Actinotalea sp. | reverse complement strand
TGCGGCACCGCCGGGCGCGCACGGGGCCCGGCGGGCCGGCCCGACCCCGCGCCGCCCCGCCGGGCGCCGCCCGACGCACCACCGCGTCCGGGACCGCCTCGACGCCCCGCGTCGCCGGCGCGACCGCCACCGCGGCCCCCGGTCGACCCTCCGCCGCGGTGCCCCGCGCTGCCGCCCGCCATCAGCCCTGCCCTCCGGCCGTCCGGCGGTCCGGCCCCTCGCCGTCGAGGTCGAGGCCCTCGAGGTCCGGCAGATAGGGCGCCAGCGGTGGCAGCTCGTCCAGGCTCGTCATCCCCAGGCGCTCCAGGAAGTACGGCGTGGTGCCGTAGAGCACGGCGCCGCTCGGCTCGGTGCCCTGCTCGGCCACGAGGCCGCGGGCCACCAGGGTGCGCACCACGGAGTCGACGTTGACGCCGCGGACGGCCGAGACCTGGCCGCGCGTCACCGGCTGCCGGTAGGCGATGACCGCCAGGGTCTCCAGCGCCGCGTGCGTGAGGCGCGCGGTCTGCCCGTCCAGGACGAACCGAGCGACGACGTCGGCGTGCGCAGGCGCGGAGTAGAACCGCCAGCCCTCGGCCACGTGGCGCAGCGCGAAGCCGCGCGGCCGCCCACCGGCCTCACCGGCGTACTCGGCGGCGAGCCGGACGAGGAGCTCCTCGACGCGATCGGTGGCGAGCCCCAGGGCGGTGGCGAGGCGGACGGCCGCGATGGGCTCGTCGGCGACCATGAGCACGGCCTCGAGCGCCGCCTCCGGCCCGCCGGGCAGCTGCTCGACGTCGAACGCCAGCTCGTCCGGGGCGGGCAGGGGTGCACCCGCGGGCTCGGCCGGCGCCGCGTCCTGCGTCGTGGCCCCGGGGCCGGTCGTCGCCTCGTCGTGCGCCGTCATCCCTGTCCCTCCTGCGCGGCGACCGCCGCCTCGTCCCCGTAGTCGTCGGTCACCTCGACGTCCCCGTCCTGCCCGCCCGTCCAGCGCACGGTGAGGTCGCCGAGCGGGTTCACCTGGTCGAACGCGACCGCACCCTCGCGGAAGAGCTCGAGCAGGGCAAGGAACCGCACGACGACGACGAGCGTGGACTCCGCGTCCTGCACGAGCGTCCGGAACGCCGCCGAGCCCGAGCGTCGGAGCCGGTCCACCAGCACCACCGCCTGCTCGCGCACGCTCACCGCCGGCGCGTGCAGGTGCCCGATGTCCACGGTGGGCACCGCTCGGGGCCGCAGCGCATGCGCCGCCAGGACGGCGAGCTCGGACGGCCCGATCTGGAGCACCAGCTCGGGCAGCAGCGCGGCGTGGTCCGGCTCGAGGCCGACCGCCCGGGGCAGGCTGCGGGCCTGCTGGGCCAGCCGTTCGCCGAGCTGAGCCGCGACCTCCTTGTACGCCCGGTACTGCAACAGCCGGGCGAACAGCAGGTCGCGGGCCTCGAGCATCTCCAGGTCCTCGGCGTCCTCGACGTCGCCCGCCGGCAGCAGGCGCGCCGCCTTGAGGTCCAGGAGCGTCGCCGCCACGACGAGGAACTCGCTGATCCGGCCGAGCTCCCACGGCTCGTCCCCCGCCTCCGCCGCCCGGACCGCAGCGATGAACTCGTCGGTCACGCGGGCCAGCGCCACCTCCGTGATGTCCAGCTTGTG
>JACIXM010000276.1 GCA_014360395.1 Actinotalea sp. | reverse complement strand
TACCTGGGGGCGGCGCTCGCCGTCCTGCCGAGCACCGTGGCCCACCGCCCGGACCCATGGGCGTTGCGCCGGGGCGTCGGGCGGCTGGCCGTCGCCGTCGTCGTCGGCGGGGCGATCGGGCCCGTGCTCCTGGCGCTCGGGCTGCAGCACGCGTCCGCCGCGAACGCCTCCCTCCTGCTCAACCTCGAGCTGGTGTTCACCGTGGTGCTCGCGGCCGTCGTCTTCCGCGAGCACATCGGACGCCGCGTGGCGGCGGGCACGGTGCTCGTCGCGCTCGCCGGGGTGATCGTCGCCGGCCCGGGCGCCACCGACGGGCTGCGGCTCGGGGCCCTGCTCATCGCCGCGGCCTGCGTGTGCTGGGCGATCGACAACAGCGTCACCGCGGCGCTCGACGAGCTCGCCCCGGCCCACATCACCTTCGCCAAGGGCCTCCTCGCCGGGTCCGCGAACACGGTCATCGGCCTGGCGGCAGCCCCGGTGCCGCCGGCGCAGGTCGTCGCCGCGGCCCTCGTCATCGGCGCGCTCGGCTACGGGCTGTCCATCACGTTGTGGGTCGCCGGCGCCCGCGACCTGGGTGCCGCCCGCGCCCAGGTGGTCTTCGCCTCGGCGCCGTTCCTGGGCGTGCTCGTCGCGTGGGGCGCGCTGGCGGAACCCGTCGAGCCGCCGACCCTCGTCGCTCTCGCCGTCGCCGTCGTGGGGGTCGCGCTGGTCATCCGCTCCGACCACGGGCACGAGCACCAGCACCCGCCGACCCGGCACGACCACGAGCACGTCCACGACGACGGCCACCACGACCACGTCCACGAGGACGGGTTCACCGGGCGCCACCAGCACCCGCACGACCACGTGCTCGTCCGGCACAGCCATCCGCACGTCCCGGACCTGCACCACCGCCACGAGCACTGAGCCGGCGTACGAGCACTGAGCCGGCGTGGGCGCTGAGCCCGCTCGACCGCCACCTCGCGCGAACGCGGACGGGTGGGGCGGCCGCACCGCCCCACCCGTCGGTCTCAGCGGCCCGGTGTCAGGGCGACGATCGTGCCGTTGCCGAAGACCTGCGTGGCGACGTAGAGCCGGCCCTTCTGCCACTCGACCGCGGCGGGCATCGCGAGGTCCGCCACCGTGACGATCTCGCCGGTGCGCGTGATGGCGGACAGGCGGTCGGCGAAGAGCTCGGTCACGTAGATCGTGCCGTTCGGCGCGACGGCGAGGTCCGTCGCCCCCACGAAGCCACGGGCCACGAGCTCGACGGCGCCGGTCGCCGGGTCCACCCGGTACACGGCGCCGTTGGCGCCGAGGCTGTCGTCCTCGGGCCCGCCTGGCAGCGAGGTCACGTAGAGCCAGCCACCGCGGCCGACCTCGACGTCGGTCGGCACGGGCTCGGCCCAGTACTGGAGCCCCACGACGCACTCGGGAAGGCCGAGCCCCTCGGCGGCCGCGGCCGTCAGGGTGATGGGGACCGGGGGCAGGACCGCGGCGGTGCTCACCACGCCGTCGGCGGACACCGCGAGGATCGCGTTCGCGCCGGCGTCGGCGACGTACGTGGTGGTCCCGACGGTCACCGAGGCGTAGGGGTTCGAGTCGGGCACCCCCGTGTACGGCAGGACGAACGGCGCGATCTCCTCCGGGATGGCGGCCGCGCACTCGTCGGTGAGCCCCTGGATCCCGTACGTGTTGACCTGGTCGGGGTTCGCCTCGACCTCGTAGGCGAAGATCTCGGCCACGGTGTGGGTGCCGTCCGCTGCGCGACGGTGCAGCACGGCGTCGACCACGACCGGGCCGTCGCCGGCGCGCTCGGCCCAGGTCACCGTCCCGCCGGCGACGGAGACTGCGCCGACGGAGCTGCCCTCGGCCGCCACGGCCAGGACGTGCTGATCGCCCGCCTTGGTCACGTGCGTCAGCACACCGGCGAACGCCTGCGCCACGTAGAGGTCGCCCCGGGGCGTCACGTCGAAGGAGAGCGGGGTGACCAGGCCCTCGACGACGACGGTCGGCTGCTGCGGAGGAGGGGCGGCCGCGGGGTGCGCCGCGGCGGGCGCCACCCCCAGCGCGAGGGCGGCCAGCGGGGCCAGGGCGATCACGGCAGGACGGGGTGCAGGCCTCATCGTTCTCCTCCTTGAGAACATGGGCATCGCTCCGGTCGGGAGCCTGATTTGCCCCACTCTGTCCCGGTGATCTAGGGAAGTCGAGAGTTCACCCGCGAAAGCCGGGACAGCGGTGGCCCCGATGTGCTAGTCGCTCACCCCGCGGTGCGGTCGGCGTCGCGCAGCACCCGCTCGGCGTGCCGCAGGACCGGGCCGTCGACCATGAGGCCCTCCCAGCGGAAGACCCCCTGGTGACCGGCGGCCGCCGCGAGCAGGCGACGGGCCCGGTCGACCTCGTCGTCGGTCGGCCGGTAGGCGCCGCGGACGACGGGGACCTGGCCAGGGTGGATGCACGCCGTGGCCGTGAAGCCCGACGCACGGGCGTCGGCCGCCTCTGCGGCGAGACCGTCCACGTCCGCGATGTCCAGGTGGACCGCGTCGATCGCGGCGCGGCCGTGGGCACCGGCGGCCAGGAGGACGGCCGAGCGGGCGTGCCGGGCCACGTCCCGGTAGGTGCCG
>JACIXM010000275.1 GCA_014360395.1 Actinotalea sp. | reverse complement strand
CGCCGCCTGGTTCTCCGTCGGCCCGGCGGGCGCGGGCACGGCGGCCTCCGGGGCGCCCGTGCCGCGGACGACCTCCTGCTCGTCGCGCGCGGCGGCGCCCTCCTGCGCCGCGTCGTCGTCGGCCGAGGTCCGTACGGACAGGATGGTCGTCCCGACCGGCACCGTCGTGCCCTCGGCGACGTGCAGACGCGCCACGGTGCCCTCGTAGGGCGACGGGACCTGGACGAGCGCCTTGGCGGTCTCGACCTCCGCGATCGTCTGGTTGAGCTCGACCGCGTCGCCCTCGGCGACGAGCCACGTGACGAGGTCGGCCTCGGTGAGTCCCTCACCCAGGTCCGGCATCGCGAACTCCTCCACGGCCATCAGCCCTCCCAACCGGTCAGCGAGTGCGGGCGGCCGAGCACACGGTCCACGCCGTCGAGGATGCGGTCGAGGTCGGGCAGGAAGTGCTCCTCGAGCTTGGCCGGGGGGTAGGGCACGTCGAACCCCGTGACGCGCACGGGCGGTGCCTGGAGGTGCTCGAAGCAGCGTTCGGTGATGCTCGCCGCGATCTCCGCGCCGAGGCCCCCGTGCTGCTGGGCCTCGTGCGTGATGACGAGACGGCCCGTCCGGCGCACCGACGCCTCGACCGTCGCGAGGTCCATCGGCGAGAGCGACCGCAGGTCGACCACCTCGACCGACACGCCGTCGTCGGCAGCGGCGACCGCAGCGTCCCGCGCGGTCGCCACGAGCGGCCCGTAGGTCACCACGGTCACGTCGGCGCCCTCGACGACGACGGCCGCTGCCTCCATCGGCGGCGTGGCGGCGACGTCGGGCTCGACGGGCGCCTTGGTCCAGTACCGGCGCTTGGGCTCGAGGAACACGACCGGGTCGTCGCAGGCGATCGCCTGCCGCAGCAGCCCGTAGGCGTCCTGCGGGTGCGAGCACGTGACGACCCGCAGGCCGGAGGTGTGCGTGAAGTACGCCTCCGGGGACTCCGAGTGGTGCTCGACGGCGCCGATGCCGCCGCCGTAGGGGATGCGCACCGTGATCGGCACCGCCACCGCGCCCTGCGTCCGGTAGCGCAGCTTCGCCACCTGGGCCACGAGCTGGTCGAACGCCGGGTAGACGAAGCCGTCGAACTGGATCTCGACGACCGGTCGGTAGCCGCGGTAGCACAGGCCGACGGCGACCCCCATGATCCCGGCCTCCGCCAGCGGGGTGTCCATGACGCGGTCCGCGCCGAAGTCGCGCTGCAGCCCGTCGGTGACGCGGAAGACACCGCCGAGGGTGCCGATGTCCTCGCCCAGCAGGACGACCGACGGGTCCTCCTCCAGGGCGTGGCGCAGGCCGAGGTTGAGGGCGCCGGCGAGCGTGAGCGTCGTGGCGGCGGGGGCGCCGTCGGCCGGGGTGACCGGGCGGTCCGTCGTGGGGGCGGTCATCGCGCACCCCCGTCCGTGGTCGCGTCGGTGCCGGTCGCCCCGGCGTCGTCGTCCGCGTACATCGCGAGGTAGGCGGCGTACTGGCTGCGCTGCCGCTCCAGCCACGCCGACGGCGTCGCGTAGACGTGGTCGAACAGGCTCAGCGGCTCCGGCGCGGTGAGGCCGAGGCACCCGGCCCGCATCTGGCGCGCGGCGGCGTCCGCGGCCTGCTTGACCCGGGTGGTCACCTGGTCGTCCAGCAGGCCCTCGCGCTCCAGCAGCCGCTCGACCCGCAGCAGCGGGTCCCTCGCGGCCCACGCCTCGCGGTCGGCCGGGTCCACGTAGCGCGTCGGGTCGTCGGAGGTGGTGTGCGGGCCCATCCGGTACGTGACGGCCTCGACGAACGTCGGGCCGTCCCCGCGGCGGGCGCGGTCCAAGGCCTGCCGGGTGACCGCCATGACGGCCAGGACGTCGTTGCCGTCGACCCGCACGCTGGGGATGCCGAAGCCGGGGGCACGGTCCGCGATGGGCCGCACGGCCTGCAGGCCGACGGGCTCGGAGATCGCCCACTGGTTGTTCTGGCAGAAGAAGATGACGGGCGCGCGGAAGCTGGCCGCGAAGACCATGGCCTCGTTGACGTCGCCCTGGCTCGTGGCGCCGTCGCCGAAGTAGGTCACGGCCGCCGCGTCGGTGCCGTCCTTGACCGCCCCGATCGCCCAGCCGGTCGCGTGCAGCGTCTGCGCGCCGATGATGATCTGCGGCGTCGCCATGCCCACCGCGAAGGGGTCCCAGCCGGAGTTCGTGGTGCCGCGCCAGACCTTGACCATGTCGGTGAGGTCCACCCCGCGGCAGTAGGCGACGGCGTTCTCCCGGTAGCTGGAGAAGACGAAGTCGTCGCGCCGGAGCACGCGGGCGGAACCGACCTGCGCGGCCTCCTGACCCAGCAGCGGCGGCCACAGCCCGATCTGGCCCTGCCGCTGCAGCGCGGTCGCCTCGACGTCGAGGCGGCGCACGACGACGAGGTCCTCGTAGAGGTCCACGAGCCGGTCGCCGTCGACGTCCTCGACCCAGGACTCGTACTCCGGGTCGGGCGTGCGGGTCCCGTCGGGGGCGAGCAGCTGGACGAGCCGCTCGTCGCGCTCGTGGGCGCGGGGCCGGCCGTCGCGCTCCTCGGCGCGCTCGGGGTCGTCGGCACGTCCCGGCGTCGCGGCGGTTCTCGCCGTCTCGCGGGGTTCGTGCACAGCGGTCGGGTGGACGTGTGAACGCAACATGTCTCGCTCCGTGTGTGGCGGAGCCCGCGCCCTCGTGAGGCCCGGGCACCGTTGCCCGTGGTGCCGTCAGGCTACGGCCGCAAGGGACCTTCTGCCCACCATGCGGACATCCCGGGAGCGTCGGGGCGCCCCACCGCCCCCCTCAGCGCACCGGCAGGTGCCGCGCCCACCACGCCAGGACGTGCTCGAAGCGCTGCACCCGGTGCCGGGGACGTCCCGACCGCGTCAGCTCGTGCCCCTCACCCGGGAAGAGCAGCAGCTCCGCCTCGACCCCGCGGCGCCTGAGCTCGACGAACCAGCGCTGCCCCTGCTCGACCGGGCAGCGCCAGTCGTTCTCGGAGTGGATCACCAGGGTGGGGGTGGCCACGGCGGCGACGTGGGCCATCGGCGACTGCGCGGCGACGGCGGCGGCGCCCTCGGGCGTGGCCGGGTCGCCGAGGTACTCCAGGCCGAAGAACCAGCCGATGTCGGCCGACCCGACGAAGCTGACCGGGTCGAGGAAGCCGCGCTCGACGATCGCCGCGGCGAACCGCCGCGTCCGCGTCGTCAGCCAGGCCGTGAGGTACCCGCCGTAGGAGCCGCCCATGACGCCGACGCGGTCGGCGTCGAGGTCCAGCGCGGGGTCGGCGAGCGCGTGGTCGAGCAGGGCGAGGACGTCGTCGGTGTCGACGGTGCCGAAGGCCCCGCGGATCGCCCGGCCGTGCGCCGCGCCGTACCCGGCCGAGCCGCGCGGGTTGCCCAGCACCACGGCATACCCGGCCTCGGTCAGCGTCTGCACCTCGTCGAACAGTGCGTGCGTGTACTGCGCGTACGGCCCGCCGTGGATGAGCAGCACCGTCGGGTGGGGCCCGGCGTGCCGGGCCGGGTCCGGCGTCGCCACCCATCCGTGCACCGGGTACCCGTCCGGCGCGGTCGCCTCGAGCTCGCGCGGCGTGCGCAGCCGGCCGGTCGCGCGCAGGGGTGCGGAGAGGTCGGTCAGCGCCAGCGGCTCGGAGTGCGCCCGCAGGACGAGCACGTCTCCGGCGGACTCCGGCCGGGCCGCGGCCACGACGACGACGGCGCCGTCGGCCGTGGCATCGGCGCCCGTGGTGACCACGGGACCGGCGAGAAGGTCCCGGACCGGGCGGTCCTCGGCGGTCGGCACGGCCTGCAGGACGACGGCGCCGCGGCGCTGCTCCGCCACGACGACGCCGTCGTGGGTCGGCACGAGCAGCCCGGGCAGCAGGTCGACGGACTCCGCGTCGGTGCGCCGGCGGGGTGCGGCCCCGGGGGTGCCGGCCCGGGCCGGGTCCAGGGCGGCTCCCAGGTCGAGCGCGAACAGCCCGGTCTGCG
>JACIXM010000274.1 GCA_014360395.1 Actinotalea sp. | reverse complement strand
CCACGGCTCGTCCCCCGCCTCCGCCGCCCGGACCGCAGCGATGAACTCGTCGGTCACGCGGGCCAGCGCCACCTCCGTGATGTCCAGCTTGTGCTTGGCGATGAGCCCGAGGAGCAGGTCGAAGGGCCCGCTGAAGTTCTCCAGGTGGACCTCGAAGGGCCGGTCGCCGCGCGGTGCCGTCCCGGTCCCCGGCGCGGTCCCGGTCGGTCCGGTCCCCGCCGGCGTCGTGGTGCCGGGGACCTCAGGCGGCATCGCCACGCGCGATCAGCTCGCGCGCCAGCTGCCGGTAGGCCGTGGCCCCCGCATGGCTCGGCGCGTACGAGGTGATCGGCTCGGCGGCGACCGAGGAGTCGGGGAACTTCACGGTCCGGCCGATGACGGTGTGCAGCAGCTGGTCGCCGAACGCCTCGTGCACCCGGGCCAGGACCTCGCGCGAGTGCAGCGTCCGCGGGTCGTGCATGGTCGCGAGGATCCCGTCGACCTGCAGCCGGGGGTTGAGCCGGTCCCGGACCTTGTCGACGGTCTCGATGAGGAGCGCCACACCGCGCAGCGCGAAGAACTCGCACTCCAGCGGGATGAGCACGCCGTGCGCGGCCGTCAGGGCGTTGACGGTGAGCAGGCCGAGGGACGGCTGGCAGTCCACGAGGATGACGTCGTACTCCTCCTCCGCGGCCCGCAGGACCCGGCCGAGGACGGACTCGCGCGCCACCTCGCCGACGAGCTGGACCTCCGCGGCGGACAGGTCGATGTTCGCCGGCAGCAGGTCCAAACCGTCCACGGACGTCGGCCGGACCATCTCCCGGTAGTCGGCGCCGCGCTCCATGAGCAGGTTGTAGACGGTGCGGTCCAGCTCGTGCGGGCTCGTCCCGAGGCCGACGGACGCCGCGCCCTGGGGATCGAAGTCGACGATGAGGACGCGCCGGCCGTACCCCGCCAGCGCCGCGCCGAGGTTGATCGTCGTCGTCGTCTTGCCCACGCCGCCCTTCTGGTTGCACAGGGCGATGATCCGGGCGGGGCCGTGGGAGGCGAGGGGCGCGGGCTCCGGGAACTCGGGCAGCGTGCGGCCGACGGGGTCGGTCAGCGGGGTGTCGAGGTCGTCCCGGGCCTGGCGTGTCACGCGCCGAGGCTACAGCAGCACCCCCCGCCGGACGCGGGACGCGCGCCGGGTCAGCGGGCCCGCGGATGCGCGGCGACGTACACCTCGCGCAGCGTCTCGACGCTGACGTGGGTGTAGATCTGCGTCGTGGTGACCGAGGCGTGCCCGAGGAGCTCCTGCACCACCCGGACGTCGGCGCCGCCGGCGAGCAGGTGCGTGGCGAAGGAGTGCCGCAGGGTGTGCGGCGAGACGTCGTCGGCCCGCGGCAGACCGGCGCGGTGGGCGGCCTGCCGCAGCACGGCCCACGCGCTCTGCCGGCTCAGGCGGGCTCCCCGGGTGTTGAGGAAGACGGCCGGTCCCCCGCGCCCCGCAGCCGCGAGCAGGGGACGCGCCCGCACGAGATAGGCCTCGACGGCCTCCCGCGCGAAGGACCCCACGGGGACCACCCGCTCCTTGCTCCCCTTGCCCAGGACGCGGACCGACGACCCGGAGGGGTCCAGCTGCAGCTCGTCGACGTCGAGACCGACGATCTCGCTGATCCGGGCGCCGGTGGAGTACAGCAGCTCCAGCAGAGCGCGGTCACGCAGCGGGACCGGCCCGTCGCCGAGCCCGGCGGCGTCGAGGAGCCGCTCGACGTCGTCGGTGGAGAGCGCCTTGGGCAGGCGGCGCGGCTGCGCAGGCGGCCGGACCGCCCGCGAGGGGTCGTCGTCGCTGAGCCCCTCCAGCGTGCAGAAGCGGTGCCAGCCGTGCACGGCGGCGACGACCCGGGCGGTGGACGACGCCGCCAGGCCGGCCTGGCCGTCCGAGCCCGTGCGGACATGGAGCACGAACGCCCGGACGTCGTCCTCCCGGATCTCCCCCGGCACCTGCAGGCCACGGCCCGCCAGGAAGCCCAGGTACCGCGTGAGGTCACGGCGGTAGGCGGCGAGGGTGTTCCCGGAGAGGCCGCGCTCGACCGCGAGGTGGTCCAGGTAGCCGTCCAGCGCCCGGGCGAGGGCCACGGGGACCTCGCTGGTGCGCTCGAGCGGCGCGCCCTCGCGCCCGTCCCCGTCCATGAGGTCAGGGCCTGGTCACAGAGGCAGGAACGGGTCGACGCCGACGGCGACGAAGAGCAGCGTGAGGTAGGTGATCGACTGGTGGAACAGCGTCATCTCGCGCAGCTTCACGCCGGGCTGACGGCGCTGCGCCCGGCGGGCGAACGCCACCGTCGCGCCCCCGAACCACAGCCCCAGGACGACCGCCACCGTCGTGTAGACCCAGCTCATGCCGGCCAGCGGGACCAGGGCCAGCGAGCAGGCGATCATCGCCGCCGTGTGGGCGAGCATCTCCCGCGAGACGCGGACGTCGTCGGCGACCACCGGCAGCATCGGGACGCCGGCGGCGGCGTAGTCGCGACGGAAGCGCATCGACAGCGGCCAGTAGTGCGGCGGCGTCCAGAAGAAGATCACGCCGAAGAGGGCGACCGGGGCCCATGCCAGGGAGCCGGTCACGGCCGACCAGCCGATGAGGACGGGCATGCACCCGGCCACGCCGCCCCACACGATGTTCTGGGGCGTGCGCCGCTTGAGCAGCATCGTGTAGCCGACGACATACAGCAGGATCGCCGCGAGGGCGAGCACCGCCGACAGCAGGTTGACCGTCAGGGCGAACCAGACGAGCGAGAAGGCGCCGAGGGCGTAGCCGAAGACGAGCGCCTCGCGGGGGCCCACCTCGCCGGTCGCCAACGGGCGCCGCTTCGTCCGGTGCATCACCCGGTCGATGTCCCGGTCGAGGTAGCAGTTGAGCACGTTCGCCGAACCGGCCGCCGTCGCACCACCGACCAGGGTGGCCAGCACCAGCCACACCGACGGCATGCCGCCCTGGGCGAGGACCATGGTCGGCACCGTCGTCACGAGGAGGAGCTCGATGATGCGCGGCTTGGTCAGCGCCACGTAGGCGCCGAGCCGCGTCCGCCAGGACCGGCGCGCCGCGGGAGGCGCCGCCGTGGAGGGCGCCGTGGGCATCGACCGCTCGACCGGGGCCGGGCTGGCACTGAGCACGGTTCGGGGGCTCCGTTCGGTCGGGGGTGCTGCACCCATGGTACGGGGCGCACCCCGCGGGCCACGGCGCCGCTCAGGTGGCCGCCGTCACCGCCGTCCCCGCCCCGCGCGGGACCCGTCGTCCCACCACCCGGCACACCCGGCCGGGCGGTGGCACGCTGAGTAGGCTCCGTCTCGGTGCTCGACGAGACGACGACGACGCGGCCGCTGCCTGGCCGACGAGCTGAAGGCCCGGACGACCCGGGCGGGAAAGAGGACCTGTGAACGTGCCCCCCTCCGACGAGCTCCGCTGGACGGACCTGGACGCCCGCGCCGTGGACACCCTGCGGGTGCTGGCCGCCGACGCCGTGCAGAAGGTCGGCAACGGCCACCCCGGGACGGCCATGAGCCTCGCCCCGGCGGCGTACCTGCTCTTCCAGCAGCACCTCGCCCACGACCCGAGCGACTCCCACTGGGCGGGCCGCGACCGCTTCGTGCTCTCCGCCGGGCACTCCTCCCTGACGCTGTACCTGCAGCTCTTCCTCTCCGGCTACGACCTCACGCTCGAGGACATCGCGTCCCTGCGGACCTGGGGCTCCAGGACGCCCGGGCACCCGGAGTACCAGCACACCGACGGCGTCGAGATCACGACCGGGCCCCTCGGCCAGGGCCTCGCCTCCGCGGTCGGCATGGCGATGGCAGCACGGCGCGAGCGCGGCCTGTTCGACCCGGACGCCCCCGCGGGCACGAGCCCGTTCGACCACACCATCTGGGTCATCGCGTCCGACGGCGACCTGCAGGAGGGCGTCACCTCCGAGGCGTCCTCGCTCGCCGGCCACCAGGAGCTGGGCAACCTCGTCGTCATCTACGACGACAACAAGATCTCGATCGAGGACGACACCGACGTCGCCTTCACCGAGGACGTGCTGGCGCGCTACGCCGCGTACGGCTGGCACACGCAGCGGGTCGACTGGACCGAGGGTGACGACGGCTACCACGAGGACGTGCCCGCCCTGCACGCCGCCCTGCGGGCCGCGCAGCAGGAGACCGGCAGGCCCTCGATCATCGCGCTGCGGACCATCATCGGCTACCCCGCCCCGACGAAGCAGAACACGGGCAAGATCCACGGCTCCGCCCTCGGCGGCGAGGAGGTCGCCGCGCTGAAGGAGCTGCTCGGCTTCGACGCCGAGCAGTCCTTCGTGGTCGAGGACGAGGTCCTGGCGCACGCACGGGCGGTCGTCGACCGCGGCCGGGCCGCGCACGCCGCGTGGGACGAGCGCTTCGGGCAGTGGCGCTCCGCCCAGCCCGAGCGCGCCGAGCTGTTCGACCGCCTCGCCGAGCGGCGTCTGCCGGCCGGCTGGACCGACGCGCTGCCGGTCTTCGAGGGCGGCAAGGAGGTCTCCACGCGCGCGGCGTCCGGCAAGGTGCTCAGCGCCCTGGCGCCGGTGCTGCCGGAGCTCTGGGGAGGCTCGGCCGACCTGGCCGAGTCGAACAACACCACGATGGAGGGCGAGCCCTCCTTCATCCCGACCCACCGGTCCACGAAGTCCTGGCAGGGCCACCCCTACGGGCGGACGATGCACTTCGGGATCCGCGAGCACGCGATGGGCTCGATCCTCAACGGCATCACGCTGCACGGAGGCACCCGGCCCTACGGCGGCACCTTCCTCGTCTTCTCGGACTACATGCGCCCCGCCGTCCGGCTCGCGGCGCTGATGCAGATCCCGACGACGTTCGTGTGGACGCACGACTCGATCGGCCTCGGCGAGGACGGGCCGACGCACCAGCCGATCGAGCACCTGGCGGCGCTGCGCGCGATCCCGGGCCTGGACGTCGTGCGTCCGGCCGACGCGAACGAGGTCGCCTGGGCCTGGCGGACCGTGCTCGAGCGCACGAAGAACCCGGCAGGCATCGTCCTGACACGGCAGAACGTCCCGACGTTCGCCCGTGGCGCCGGCCCCGCCGCGGACGACACCCTGGCCGCCGCCGACGGTGTGGCGCGGGGCGCCTACGTCCTGGCCGAGGCTGCGGGCGGGACCCCGGAGGTCGTCCTGGTGGCGACCGGCTCGGAGGTGCAGATCGCCGTCGCCGCCCGTGAGGCCCTCCAGGCCGAGGGCATCGCCACCCGCGTGGTGTCGATGCCGTGCCGCGAGTGGTTCGACGAGCAGCCCGCCGAGTACCGCGAGCAGGTGCTCCCCGCCGGTGTGCGGGCCCGGGTGTCCGTCGAGGCCGGTGTCTCGCTCGGCTGGCGGGACGTCGTCGGGGACGCGGGCCGCACGGTGTCCATCGAGCACTTCGGCGCCTCCGCCGACCACACGACGCTGTTCCGCGAGTTCGGGTTCACCCCCGAGGCCGTCGTCGCGGCGGCGAAGGACGCGATCGCCGGCGTCGGCACCGCCACGCCGGGTGGAGACCCCCGCCCCACGGAGGGCGGGACCGCCGACCGCTGAGGCCGCGCGGGGCCGGGGGCGCACTCGCCCCCGGCCC